>CAZOMZ010000303.1:0-2349 GCA_964581065.1 uncultured Loktanella sp.
ATTCCCAACCACGGGCAGTTGCGCATCGGAGATACGCTGACCGAAGGCGAAGCAATCCGCGTGACCGGCATCCCGTCATTTGCGCCGGAGTTGCTGCAAAGCTGCCGTGCGGGCGATCCGATGAAGGCCAAGCATCTGGACAAGGCCCTGATGCAATTCGCCGAAGAAGGGGCCGCAAAGGTTTTCAAGCCGACATTCGGTTCGGGCTTTATTGTGGGCGTCGTCGGTGCACTGCAGTTCGAAGTGCTCGCCAGCCGGATCGAACTGGAATACGGGCTGCCTGTCAGGTTTGAAGGATCGCAATTCACCTCGGCCCGCTGGGTTTCGGGCGACAAGGACGCGGTGGAGAAATTCGCGGCCGCCAACAAACAGCATATTGCCACCGACAACGACGGCGACACGGTGTTTCTGACCCGCCTGCAGTGGGATATCGACCGCGTTGTGCGCGATTATCCGGATGTGAAACTGACGGCCACAAAAGAGATGATGGTCTAGAGGGGGCTTTGCCCCCGCCGCCCCTGCGGGGCGTCTCCCCCAAGGTATTTGGGAACATGAGAAGGGGAAGGCTTGATCGCTGTGATGCTGCCGCTAGGCTTTACCTATGCCGCTGCAAAACCGTGTTCTTCCGACGGGCGAGATTGTCGCCGATCCTGCCAGGGGCATGTTTACAGGTAATCGCGGCATTCTGCACGACCATGACAGTCGGTTGGGCGTCTCGCGCTGGCAGCATCCGCATTGGGTGCTTTGCACACTGGATCACCCGCGCGGGGTCCATCACGGCCCGATGCCTGTGCGTGGCTGGACGGCGCTCTTTTTTCTGGATGAGGCAGTGGGGCTCGCCGCGGGCCATCGCCCCTGTCACTATTGCAGGCGGGCGGATGCGCGGCGGTTTGTGGCGGCCTATCATGCCGGTCAGGGTGGCCCCGTAGACCGGATGACGATGGACCGGCAGTTGCATCGCACCCGTGTGACCCGCCAGCGCGCACAGGTGCGGTTTCAGTCGGCGCTGGAGGATTTGCCTGACGGGTCATTTGTTCTCTGGCAGGACCAACCGGCACTGGTATGGGGGGCAGGATTGTTGCCCTATACTCCGGCCGGCTATGGCGCCCGCATGGCGCGCCCGCAAGGCACTGTCACCGTCCTGACCCCCGCGCCAATCGTTGCGGCACTGGCACATGGCTACCAGCCCGCTTTGCATCCAAGCGCGCGCTTGCCATGAGGGCCCCTGCGGTGTTTGCTGCAGAAAACGACGAGGCAGGGACAATTGGCGGACGGCAAAGAAACATTCTCCGGTGGCATCGGTGCCCTGATGCCGCAATACCAGAAGCGCCGTGCACTTTTGACGGGCGAGGATTTGCCACCCCTTGATGTGGATTTTGCGGCACTCAAAGCCATGCCGCTTCCCCCGCAGGAAACCCCCCGCCCCGAGGGGCTCAGCCGCACGCAGAAGAAGCGCCATATGCTGCTGGGCGAATTGCAAGGGCACTCGGAGCTTGCCCTCTTGCATGGCCTGCTCATCGCGCATCTGCGCAAGCATACCTACCCGCAAGGGGCGCCGGCGCTCTTCCGCCGGCTCTGGGCCGAAGAAGAGAACTGGCTTTTGCAGACCTTGCCCACCCGCTGGCTGATCTCGGCCGTGATCACCTTTGCCGAACATGGGGAAACCGAGGCCGACCGTCATCTTGCCGCACGGATGAATATGTTCTTTTCGCTGATGAAGATTTACGAGGCCGAGCGCGCGTTTTCCGGCCTGCCGCCGCAAAAGCCATTCAAGGTGAAGGACCGCAACAAATCTCCCCTGCCGATGGGGATGAAGGATTTCTCGGTCCTGCAAGGTGATCTCGAGGCGCATCTGCTGGCCCCGCTCTGGCGCGATGCGGCACAGGCACCGGCCATCGGCAATCTGGTACGGCATCTGCTTGATCTGCTGAACCACGATGACGGCACCGTCTTTCGCCGCTTTGCCAAGATGCGCGACGCGGCGGAAAAGTCACGGGATGCCAAGGGATAGTGCGCTTTCCTTGACGCTGTGCAGCATATGGGCTAGCTCAGCTGCATCAGACGCCGGACGCGGAGGTAATGCGTCCTTTCAAAACATTGCGGACCGACCCCCGCAGACATCAGGACGTATATGACCAAGTTTACCGACTTGAACCTTGCCCCCAAGGTTCTCAAGGCCGTAGCAGAAACAGGCTACGAAACCCCCACCCCGATTCAGGCCGGCGCGATCCCCCCCGCCCTTGAAGGCCGCGACGTGCTGGGCATCGCCCAGACCGGCACAGGCAAGACGGCGAGCTTCACGCTGCCGATGATCACGCTTCTGGGCCGCGGCCGTGCGCGTGCGCGGAT
>CAZOMZ010000304.1:0-2339 GCA_964581065.1 uncultured Loktanella sp.
CCGACCCTCTGTTCCCAAAACAGATGCGCTACCAGGCTGCGCTACGCCCCGGACCGAGTGCGTCTTTAGCCCCACTGAAATGATTTGAAAACCCCTAACTTTGGGAATCTTCAACACATGCGAGGATTGCTGCATCGCCGAAACTGGGGTGCTGCATCAAATCGCCCTCAGAGATGCCCAGACGGGCCGAAAGCCCTCCGTTTATCTCGAGAACATACTGGATATCATCGCCACCGGGGATCGGAGTCAGATCGCCGGGGACCGCGTTTTCGTGGATGCGCATTATCGCTCCGTCAGCCCCTGCAAACAGCATATCCAGAGGGATCAGCGTATTCTTCATCCAGAATGAAACAGATTGCGGTGCATCGTAGACAAAGAGCATACCAGTCAGCGTCGGCATGCTTTCAACAAACATCAGCCCTTGGGCACGTTCCTCGAATTCATCTGCAACGGACACCGAGAATGTCGCCTGCCCCCAGTCACCCTGCACCGTCACCTTGTCGTCCGCACAGATGGCATGAACAGGCGCTGCGGCGATCGCAAGAAGACCGAACAGCGCGAAGGGTCTCACCGTGCGGCGGCCTCCCAGCCGACAACTTCAACGGCCATACGTCCCCGCTCGCCATCGACAATCCGCAGGCCGACAGCCTCGCCCGATTGGAGGTCAGCGAGACCGGAACGGCGAAGGACTTCGACATGGATGAAAACGTCCGCCGCGTCGCCAAAGACATTGGCGAATCCGAACCCCTTGGCTTTGTCGAACCATTTCACCCGTGCAGGTTCAATCGGGCGCTTGGCGATATCTTCTGGCGAGAAATCCACCATATCGCGCAGCGGCGCTGCTTCGCTTCCGGCAGGAGGCACAATCTTGAGCACCTCGACCGCCTGCAGCCCCCGCTGGGTGTCCTGGACCAGAATTGTGACGACCGATCCGTCAACAACCGATCCCTGACCAAAATTGCGCAGCACGTTTGCATGCAACAGGATATCCGGCCCACCGGATTCGGACACAACAAATCCGAACCCTTTTCCGGGATCAAACCATTTCACTTGTCCCTGCACCTGACGCGCGTCGTCAGAGTCCTGCGTTCCCATCTTCGCGTTCCTTTTGATCGTTGGCAAAGAATCCTGCCGACAACCGTTTCATCGTTCTATGACAAGAGGCCCCACGTTAGACTATCTTCACGTTTTCTCAAGCCCGCAGACTTAAGGTGACAGTCGGGTAATGTGCCAATCCTCATCTTTCTCGCCGCGCGACCACCGAAACCGGTCGTGCAGCCGGAACGCACCGTCAGACCAAAACTCGATCTCGACCGGTACGATGCGAAAACCACCCCAAAAAGGCGGACGTTTCGGGTCGGCACCTTTTTGTACTGTCAATTTTGCAACCTCTGCCATCAATGCCCCTCGCGATGCAAGCGGTTGAGACTGTTGGGAAGCCCATGCCCCAAGACGGCTCTGAAGGGAACGTGTGCTAAAGTAAGCATCAGCAAGCGCGCCGTCTTCCTTGCTGACGGTGCCCCGCACGCGAATCTGCCTGCGCAAGGACTTCCAGTGCATCACAAAAGCGGCCTTGCCGGATGACTGGATCTCTTGCCCCTTCCGGCTGCCGTAGTTGGTGTAGAAAACGAAAGCATCACTCTCGATTTCCTTCAGCAGAACCATGCGCACATTTGGCAGGCCGTCCCCGTCGACAGTTGCAAGCGCAATCGCATTCGGATCGTTCGGCTCACTCTGGCTTGCGTCCTCAAGCCATTGTTGCGCAATGACAAAAGGATCATCCCCAGCAAAAATTCCGCTCCTGTCAGTCAACAGAGGCTCCAGTTCAACATCCGTGTCAGCTTTCAGCGTAGGAGTAATTCCACCCGCCCGCAAGAAAAATTCCCGCTGTTTTTCACTGCTTGCCCGGGGGGGACCAATCGCCTAAACGATAGCCAGCAATACGCCACTATGACGCAGGGGAAGGCAGAAATGACAGCACAATTGATGGCCGGTAAGCGCGGTCTGATTATGGGTCTGGCCAACGACAAGTCGATCGCATGGGGTATCGCCAAAGCCTGTGCCGATGCCGGTGCCGAACTCGCATTCTCCTATCAGGGCGAAGCACTGAAAAAGCGTGTGGACCCGCTGGCCGCGTCAGTCGGCTCCGATATTGTTCTACCCTGTGACGTGGGTGACGAAGACAGCATCGATGCTCTTTTCGCCGCACTCGAGGCACGCTGGGGCAAGTTGGACTTCATCGTCCATGCCATTGGATTTTCTGACAAAAGCGAACTTCGCGGTCGCTATGTCGATACCAGCCGCACAAATTTCCAGATGTCGATGGATATCTCGGTCTA
>CAZOMZ010000305.1:0-2338 GCA_964581065.1 uncultured Loktanella sp.
AACGGTCTTGCCCGCCATAATCTCGAACAGGGCCTGAAAATCAGCCCGTTGCATCGGCAGCAGACGGTCGAGCACGGCGCGGCGGTCGTCGCTGTCTTCGGCAAAGATCATCTCGCGCATGACGCCAAGGCGGTCGCCTTCAAAGAACATATGCTCGGTGCGGCAAAGTCCGATGCCCTCAGCGGCGAAATTGGCAGCGGTCTGTGCATCGGCAGGTGTGTCAGCATTGGCGCGCACGCCGATATCGCGGAATTCGTCCGCCCATTCCAGCAGCGTGCGGAATGCGCCATCCAGAGCAGCCTCGACGGTTTTGGGCTCGCCGCGCAGGACCTGTCCTGTAGTGCCGTCCACGGTAATCATCTCGCCCACCAGAAAACTGCGGCCATCCGGTGCGGTGATCTTGCCGGCCTTGCGGTCGATCGACAGGTCAGAGGCGCCGACAACGCAAGGCAGGCCCAGCCCGCGCCCGATTACGGCGGCATGGCTGGTCACGCCGCCGCGCATGGTCAGGACAGCGGATGCGGCGTGCATCCCGCGGATATCCTCTGGTGTGGTTTCGCGGCGGACCAGCACGCAGGCCTCTCCGCGCGCGGCACTGGCCTGTGCTTCGGATGCGGTCAGAACGATCCTGCCGGATGCAGCACCGGGGCTGGCGGCAATCCCCTGCACGATCACATCGCGCGGTGCGGTCGGGTCGATCTGGCGGTGCAGCAGTTCTGACAGGGCCGCCGGTTCAACACGCATCACCGCTTCTTCGCGCGGGATGATCTGGTCTTCGGCCAAGGCGACCGCGATCCGCACTGCCGCACGTGACGACCGCTGGACCCGCACCGCATCAAGAATGCGCAAAGCACCGTCCTGTAGCGTGAACTTGACTTCCATCTCTTCGCGCAGACGCTTGCGGCACAGATCGCCGTAGGACACCAGTTGCGCATATTCACCGGGACAAAGATCCTCGAGCGAGGCACCACGGGCATCCCGCGTCAGATAGAGCGCACCTTCGGTATCGGGCTGGATTTCGTGCGTGCCTGCCAGATGCGAGCTGACATAACGCCCGATAATCTTCGGCTGGCCCGAGGTGCTGTCAACAAACTGGATGACGCCTTGCCCGCATTCGCCCTGCCCTGTGCCGCTGGCCATCGCCTGCACCACAAGCCCGAGCCCCGCATCCGCTGGTGCACCTTTGGCCTGCCGCAGCAGGCGGGCCGTCGTCCCGTCCCAAGCGCGCGCCATCGACCGCAGGACTTCGGCCAGTTGGACGTCGACCTCTTGCGGGAAAGGCGTATCGGTCTCGTATTCAAAAGTCGCCATCATTGCCCTGAGCGACTCGGCATCTGCCTTGTCAGGCATATAGAATTCGTCAGGGTCCAGACGGGCAACATGGATCGCGTAGGACTGGATGAAGCGCAGGTAAAGCTTGGTCGCCGTTTCTTCGCCCAGCCAGTTGATCAACTCGACATAGCGGGCGTCGTTCATACCGACATTGAGGATCGCCCCCGGCCCGCCCCAATCGGGGTCCTGACTGGAGGGGCGCACCGACAAAAGCGGCGCGTCGCCGAAGGGCGCAAGCAGTTCGTCCATATCCGGCAGATTGCCGATCGCCGCCTCATGCACAGCGTCAAAAGACAGCGCGACTGTCACCGGCACCGGCATCTCCATCCGGATCAACCGTTGCAGACACTTTGCCCGCCCCCCGTGGACCGCCGGCGACATGGCTGCCGTCGGCGTGATCAGGGTCAGGGGCTTGTATCTTGTCTGTTGCTGCACTGCGGCACCGTTTATTGCGTGGGTGCAGCATAGGGGAAAGAACGCACCCCTGTCCAAGGAAGTTTACAGATCGGCTGTCTAACCTTCGATTTTTGTCAGATCAGCCACAGAGAGGCAGATTTTCCTGATCCGCGACAAGAGATTGAGGCGGTTGCGGCGCAGGATTTCGCTGTCTGCATTGACCTGCACATCCGTAAAGAAGGCATCAATCGGCCCGCGCAAGGCGGCCATTGCTGCCATCGCGGTCCCGAAATCCTCGGCCTGCATCGCAGGTTGGATCTTGGCGTCTGCGGCATCGAGTGCGGCGAAAAGGTCTTTCTCGGCCTGTTCCTCGGCGAACTTGATGTCGGCCCCGTAGGAGTATTCAACGCCGTCCTTGTCCTCGGCTTGGGTGAGGATGTTGTTGGCGCGCTTGAAGCCCTGGATCAGGTTCTCGCCATCATCGGTGGCAAGGGTCGCGGCGAGTGCCTCGGCGCGTTTGACGAGGAGCGTCAGGTCGTCGTTGCCGGGCATGGCTATGCAGGCGTCGATGATGTCGTGACGGATGCCCTTGTCGCGGAGGAATACCTTG
>CAZOMZ010000306.1:0-2325 GCA_964581065.1 uncultured Loktanella sp.
AAGATGCGCCCGTCAGGAGCGGCCAGCCCGTTGACCGGTTCGATCTCGTAGATATGCACCTTGATCCTGTCGATTTCGAGCGCCTTGGCCATGCGCTCCATCAGGACCTTCAGGATCGGGTCGGCGAGTTCAGTGGAATTGGCGTCAAGCTCGCGCTTGGTGCGCCAGACCGAGAACCGGTAAAGCACCAGCCCGTAGAGCACGGCCAGAAGGATCGGGGCAAATTTGATCATGTGATGGATATGGTGGCTTTGTCACCGTTCTCAAGCCTTGCCGAGCCGTGTGCGAGCCAATTGGTGCAGCTTGTAGTGCGCGGGCGTGTGGAGAGCCTTGCGCAGGAAGTCGTCGTCGCGGTGGTTTTGCAGGTATTGCGCCATCATCTCCTCCATGGTGAGCCGGACGCCGGCGTATGGCACCAGTTGCACAGCGTCACCCTGTCGCACGGGGCCCGAGGCAAGCACGCGTGTGTAAACGCCGGGGCGGGCGGCTTTATAGAACCTCTTGATGGCCTGCGGATCTCCGACATGGGCGGCGTAGGTTGCGCAAGGAATGCGTGGTGAGGTGACTTCGAGCAGGACCTCTCCGATGCGGAACTGGTCGCCTGCGGCCAGATCGCGGGTTTCCAAATCACTGATCAGCAGGTTTTCACCGAAATATCCCGGAGCCAGCGGCGTGCCCATCTCTTCCGACCACCACGCGCGGTCACTGTCGCCGAAGATGTAGACCGCCTGATCAGGACCGCCGTGGTTTTCAAGATCGGCGATATAGTCACCGGTCACGCCAAGGGGGCCGATTTCGGCAAAAGGCACCGGTGTCTTGAAGTGGCCTGTGGCGCCCGACTTGGCCGGTGTCGGTTGCGGTTTGCCGGTGAGGACGGAAAGAACCTGCATCATGCGGCCTCGCTGTTTTTGCGCGCGGCCCGTGCCTCGCGCCGTTTACTGGATTTCAACATCCACACGACCAGCCCCGCAGCAACAACCAGCGCTGCCAGAAAGCCCGAGATATTGCCGAGCAGGGACGAGATGGCCGCGATATTGTCCGCGAACAGAAAGCCCAGACCCACATAGACGCAGACCCAGACGATCTCGCCAGCCGCACTCCAGAGGGCGAAGCGCGGCCATGCAAAGCCTGCCAGACCGGCGGCATAGTTCACATATGGTCCAAGTGGCGCCACGAGCCAGCGCGACAGAAAAACGCTGATCCCGCCGTATTGGTCCATGTAATCCGCCGCACGGCTGCGCAGTCTGGCCCGTTTCTCTTTCCGGTCCAGCCAGTCGGAAAAGCGCCGGTTGAAATGCTGCGCGATCCAGTAGCCGAGGTTGTCTCCCAGAACCGCGCCCGCAAAGGCGGCGGCCACAACGGCCCAGAGCGACATGTCACCGGAGGCGGCAAATCCGCCCGAGGCCAGCATCAACAGCGAGGAAGGCGCGGGCAGGGCAAGGCAGCTGAGAAACGTCACCACAAAGAGCAGGGGCACGCCGTAGTCGGCTGCAAAGGCGAGGACCAGTTCGCTCATGGGCGGTTTGCGTCCCGCCATGCAGCCACGGCCAGATCGAGCTTTGATTGCATCTCTTGCAGCGTGATGCCCCGTTGGGCGGCAATGGTTTCCAACGACATGCGGCGCGGGATTGTCGGGCGTTCAAGGTCAAATGCGCGTTGCACCACGTCTGGCGGCACTTCGTAGGAACGCGCGACGTAGCGGGGCGTCATCCAGCCTTGCAGGGGTTGTTCAAGCTTGGCCGGATCAGACCAGTAGATCATCTGCGACACCGCGCGGCTGCCAAAGGCGCCTGCGGCCACGATCACGAGAACCAGCGCAAGGCTCGCGAGTTTGTGGTGTGTCCAGATATCCCTGATCCGATGCAGCATGGTTCTGCCCTTTGGTGTCCCTGCGCCAGACTGCGGGCGCTTTGGACCGTTCACAAGCCTCTAACGGCCAAGCGCGCGCATTCCGGCGTCGATCCCTGCCAAGGTCATCGGCACCATCCGGTCGGCTCCGAAGATCTGCCGGATCATGCCGATACTCTGCGTGTAGGGCCAGTAGCGTTCGGCCAGCGGATTGATCCAGAGGTTGTCGGGCCATTGGTCGCGGGCGCGTTCCAGCCAGACCTGTCCGGCTTCGGCATTCCAGTGTTCATTGGCGCCGCCTGCAAAGGCGATCTCGTAAGGCGACATGCTCGCGTCGCCCACAAAGATGCATTTGTAATCCGGCCCGTAGGTGCGCAGCACGTCCCATGTGGGGGTTTGCGCGTTCCAGCGGCGGCGGTTGTCTTTCCAGACGCCTTCGTAGAGGCAGTTGTGGAAATAGTAGTGTTCGAGATGCTT
>CAZOMZ010000307.1:0-2300 GCA_964581065.1 uncultured Loktanella sp.
TGCCGCTTGCCGAACTCGACCCGCAGGAGATGCTCTTTTTCCGCTGGACCACTGCGGACGGCACGACGGGCGCCGACCATTTCGCCCCGCGCCCCTACAAGAGCTACGACCTGCAGCCTTCGGGTCTCTCGGCACAGCAGGACGGCAACACACTGACCCTCACCAGCACGGGCCTCGCCCTCTTTGCTGCGCTCGAAGCCGATGTCGCGGGCCGTTTCGACAAGAATGCAATGCTGCTCCTGCCCGGAGAGGCAACGCAGATCACATTCACGCCCGCCGATCCCGATGCGCGCCCCACCTTCACACTGCGCGACCTGCACAGCGCCACCTATGCCCAATGAAAGGACACAACATGCCCCGCATCTCCTACCAGCTCTACTGTTCGCGCAACTTCCCGCCTGTAGCCGATACGATGAAGATGCTGGCCGATGCCGGTTTTGCGGAAGTCGAAGGTTACGGCGGGCTGCTCGATGATCCTGCGGCTCTCAAGGCGGCACTGGATGCGTCGGGCCTGAAGATGACCAGCTGCCACGTGGGGCTGGATATGCTGGAGGACAACGCAACAGGCACCGTTGCAATGCTCAAGGACCTCGGCGTTGAAAAGGCTTTCGTGCCATATCTGATGCCCGACGCGCGCCCAACGGATACGGCTGGCTGGACCGTATTTGCGCAGCGTCTGGATGCCGCCGGTCAGGTGCTGCGCGCCGCCGGTTTCACCTTCGGCTGGCACAACCACGACTTTGAGTTTGTTGCGACACCCGAGGGCGACCTGCCACAGGAAATCATCGCAAATGTCTCGGACGATATGATGCTGGAACTCGACCTCGGTTGGGTGCTGCGGGCTGGCCATGATCCGGTGGAATGGATCAAGAAATACGCAGGCAAGATCACAACAGTCCACATCAAGGATATTGCCCCCGCGGGCGAGGCCATGGACGAGGACGGCTGGGCCGATGTCGGGCACGGCGTGCAGAACTGGGCTGCGATCCATGCCGCCCTGCAGGCGGCAGGCGTCGACCATTACGTGATCGAACATGACAATCCAAAAGATGATGCACGGTTCGCAAGCCGCAGCATCGCAACACTGAAATCCCTCTAAGGACCAGACCCATGACCAAACTCGGCGTCGGCATTATCGGATGTGGCAATATCTCGACAACCTATTGCAGCCTTGCCCCACTTTTCAGATCGCTCGACCTGCGGGCGGTCGCGGATATCAACATGGACGCGGCACGCGCGCGGGCGGATGAATACGGGCTGCGGGCAGAGACCGTGGATGACCTGCTCAAAGCCTCCGACATTGATGTGATCGTGAACCTCACCATCCCCGATGTGCATTTCGCGGTGACCAAGCGCATCCTTGAGGCGGGCAAACACGCCTACTCGGAAAAGCCGCTGGTCCTGACGCTGGAAGAAGGCGAGATCCTGCGCGATCTGGCCGCCTCCAAAGGACTGCGCGTCGGGTCTGCCCCCGACACCTTCCTCGGCGGGGCGCACCAGCAGGCGCGCGCGACGATTGATGCGGGCGACGTGGGCAAGATCATCGGTGGCACCTGCCACGTGATGGGTCACGGCATGGAGGCATGGCACCCGAACCCCGATTTCTTCTTCCAGCCTGGTGGTGGGCCGGTTCTGGACCTTGGGCCCTACTATCTGTCCAACCTGATCCAGCTGATCGGGCCGGTCAAAACTGTCGCGGCCCTCGCCACGGCAACCTTCCCCACGCGCACCATCGGCAATGGCGCACGCGAGGGCGAAACCGTGCCGGTCGATACGCCGACCAACATTCACGCGCTGCTGGAGTTCACCAACGGCGCGACCGTCACGCTGGGTGCAAGCTGGGATGTCTGGTCCCACCGGCACGCCAATATGGAGCTTTACGGCGAGACCGGCTCGCTTTTCGTGCCGGACCCGAACTTCTTTGGCGGCAAGCTGGAGATCGGCAAACCGGGTGCAGAGATCGCTGAACTGACCGCGTGGGATCACCCCTTTGGCGTGCCCAATCAGGACACGCGCGCCAACTACCGCTGTGCGGGCCTTGCCGACATGGCTTCGGCCATCGACGAGGGGCGCGCGCATCGCTGCAACATCGATTTGGCCGTGCATGCGGTGGACGTGATGACCAGCATCCTCAGAGCGGGTGAAGAGAAGCGATTCATCAATCTGACGACGACATGCGACCGCCCCGCAGCCCTGTCACCAGCCGAGGCGCAGGCACTGCTCGCCTGATCTTCTCATGTTCGAAAATACCTCGGGGTGAGACCCCGAAGGGGGCGAGGGGCAGCGCCCCTCTAAAGCCC
>CAZOMZ010000308.1:0-2274 GCA_964581065.1 uncultured Loktanella sp.
GAGGATGGCCTGCTCAAAGTGAAGGCGGGCGACGAGAAAGACGTCGAAGTGACCTTCCCCGAGGATTATCAGGCAGAGCATCTGGCCGGCAAAAAGGCGGTCTTCACCTGCACGATCAAAGAAGTGAAGGCCCCCAAGAAGCCAAAGATCGACGACGAGCTGGCCAAGAAATTCGGTGCCGAAGATCTGGATGCTCTGAAAGCACAGATCACCGACCGTCTGGAAGCCGAATACACTGGCGCATCCCGTGCGGTTGCCAAGCGTGCGCTGCTGGATGCGCTGGACAAGAAGGTCAAGTTTGACCTGCCGCAGTCGCTGGTTGATGCAGAAGCCGGTTCCATTGCCCACCAGCTGTGGCACGAGGAAAACCCTGATGTGCAGGGCCACGACCACCCCGAGATCGAACCCACCAAAGACCACATCAAGCTGGCCGAGCGTCGCGTGAAGCTGGGGCTGCTGCTGGCTGACATCGGCCAGAAGGCCGAGGTAAAGGTCTCGGATCAGGAAATGACACAGGCCATCATGAACCAGGCGCGCCAGTATCCCGGCCAAGAGCGCCAGTTCTTTGAATTCGTCCAGCAGAATGCGCAGTTCCGCCAGCAGCTGCAGGCGCCACTGTTCGAAGACAAGGTCGTTGATCACATCTTTGAGCAGGCTGCTATCAAGGACAAAGAGGTCAGCAAGGACGACCTTCAGAAAGCTGTCGAAAAGCTTGAAGAAGAGTAAGTCTTCTCCAAGACTGAATGAAAAAGGCGCCCGATTGCGGGCGCCTTTTTTGTTTTCAGGCAGGGATCGTCAGGAAATGATCCAGAAATTGCCTTGGTTTCATCCTTCATTGCCGTGGAAGTCGCGTTAAACTGGAGCCGCGACAGTGAAGGAAAAAGTCTATGATACGATCAATTTTATTGGCATTTGCAGGACTAATGGCATGGAGCACAGCGGCCCTTGCTTGTCCGGATTACAATCTTGAACCTCAGGCCGGTTATCAGGCGACGGGTCAACAGCTTTATCAAAAGCGCGGCTTTGATGTGGTTGCCGGTGGCAATCACTACATCTGGGACTGTCCGGGCATTAAGCCGGGGACGGACACCGGGGCGGGGTATTTTCCCGCAGCACCCGATTTTTCATTCCAGCTGTCCGGAATGAGCCCTTATCAGCTTGTTATCAGTGTCATCAGCGAATGCGATGCCGCCCTGCTGATCAACACCGCATCGGCCAATTGGTATTACGATGACGATGACAACGGGAATCTGGATCCGAGGATTGTCCTGACCCGTCCGGTGGACGGACGGATCGATATCTGGATCGGGACCTATGACAACGAATACTGCAACGCCCAGCTTCAGATGGAGACCTTCGACCGATAGGGCGCTGCCTGCCTAGTACTGCAGGAGTGACAGCTCTGTCAGACTGACACCGATCGTCAGCGCACCCACAGTTTCCCCTGTGCTGGCGTCGGTGACGGCGACAGAGATCTGTCCCTGCACCTCTTGTGTGGATTGGTCGAGTTCGACATCGCCGAAATGCACAGCACCCGCGCCCTGCGGAAAGGTTTCTGTGAACTTTGCCTCGTCCCCTTGCCAGTAATCTGATGTGGCCACAGATGCGGCAACGTTCAGGCCACGGGCGTCCATGATGAAGGCTTCGGTGATAATGCCACCGGACGCGGCAACCTGCTGGCGCAGGAAGTCGGCGGCGGGATTCTGGAGGACCGCGGCAATGATCGGTGCATCATCGATCCCCGCAAAGCCGCGCCACGTCTGGTCGAGCGCGTCAATTTCGGTCTGGTCATAGCCTGCGGTTTCGGTGTTCTGGGCCATGATGGCGGACACCAGCACAGGATCGTTCATCCATGTCTGCAGGTTTGAGTCCAGATATCCCTGCATCGCCGTTTGAAATTCGTCAGCATGTACATTGCCTGCAAGCAGGACCAGTGCCGCTGCATAGATATGTTTCATCTTCGCCTCCTCTCGAAATGGGTGGAGACTGGCAGCGATGTGCTAAGAATTGCTGAAGCCCAAACAAAAAGGGCCGCACCCGAAGGTGCGGCCCGATGCGTGTCAGACAGACGGCCTTAGGCTTCGTCTTCTTTGTCCTCGTCCGTTGCGACGCCGGCTGTTTCGGCCAGATCGTCGTCGTCGGATGCTGCGGCACCGATATCGTCGAAGAGCTCCTGAATTTCGAATTCAGCAGCGGCTTCTTCTTCGGCGGCGAGTTCTGCGATCGACTTGCCTGCTTCCTGAAGCTCGGCCTCTTCAACGGAACGGGCAACGT
>CAZOMZ010000309.1:0-2272 GCA_964581065.1 uncultured Loktanella sp.
CGCGACCCTGCTGCACGACGATGTCGTCGACGAAAGCAAGCAACGGCGCGGGCGTCCGACGGCAAACCTGCTATGGGACAATACCTCCAGCGTTCTGGTCGGCGACTACCTCTTTGCGCGGTCCTTCCAGTTGATGGTCGAAACCGGCTCGCTGCGGGTTCTCGACATTCTGGCCAACGCCGCTGCGACGATTGCCGAGGGCGAAGTGCTGCAACTGACTGCTGCCAGCGATCTGGCAACGACCGAAGAGACCTACCTCAAGGTCGTGCGCGGCAAGACCGCTGCACTATTTTCGGCCGCGATGGAAGTCGGTGGCGAAATCGCAGGGCAGGACGCCGCAACAAAACAGGCGCTGTTTGACTACGGCGATGCGCTGGGGATTTCATTCCAGATCGTCGATGACCTGTTGGACTACGGCGGGACGAAAGCCATCGGAAAAAACACCGGCGACGACTTTCGCGAGCGCAAGCTGACCATGCCCGTCATCCGCGCTGTTGCGGCTGCCGACGCTGACGAACGTGCTTTCTGGGAGCGCACCATTGGCAAAGGCCGTCAGGAAGAAGGCGATCTCGAAAAGGCCATGTCTCTTCTTGCCAAACACGGCACGATGGAAAGCACGCGGATTGATGCACTTGCCTGGGCCGAGAAATCAAAGGCGGCGCTCGACAAGGTGCCGGATCATCCTTTGAAACAGATGCTGGTTGATCTGGCCGACTACGTCGTCGCGCGGATCACCTGAGCATTGGCGTAAAGGCCGCACATGCGGCCCGCCAGACGCCAAATCGCGATCATCACGACCAGCGATACAAGCCCATCCACAAAATAGTGCCAACCCAGATGGACCGACCCGATCCAGATGATCGCGGTGTAGACCCCACACAGCACACCAAGACCTTTGTGAATATGCCATGCCGCGAACATCCAGATAAACGTCAGCATGAGGTGCACAGAGGGCATGGCTGAAATGCCACCGGCAAAACCGATCCTTCCGGTTTCATGCATGCGCAGGAGATAGGCCTGGGCGCGCAGTGCCGCCATTGACCGCTCTTCCTCGGCCTGTGCGGCCAGTCTGTCGATCAAGGGACCGAAGGTGCGGCCGTCTCCGAACAAATGCCCGTCATAAACCGGTCCCGCCGAGTGCATCCAAGCGGCCATGATCATGCCTGTCACCAGAATTCCGCCGAGGAACGACAGAATGTAGGTGTATCGCAGTTCAGGCCGTTCCACGAGCGCAACGCAAAGGATGTAGCCAAGGATCATCGGCAGGAACAGACCGTGATAAAAGAAGTCGATCCATGCCGTTGCGCGCGGTGTTGAAAAAATGGCGTGTGTCAGCTGCCAGGGATCATACCCGAAGAAGAGCGCACGATCCCAAGCAATGAACATCGCGTCCCAGTCATAGCCACTCGCGCCAATTTGCGTCGTTTTGTAGACCGTTCCGCTTGAAGAAAGGATCGCAAGCGCAAGAAGGGCTGCGGCCATATCTGTCCATCTGATCCGGCGAAACACGATCAGGGCAATCGATTGGCCTTTAAGAGCATCGCTGCGTCTTGTCCTGATCAGTTCAACAACGAGATCGAGTAGAAATCTCAAGACAACAAGCACAATGACCACAACCGTAATGGCCGCCATGTAGCGTTGCTTGATGAACCAGAGGTCGGCGACCTTTGCATCAGTCTGCACAAAGACAAGCGCTGCTGCAGTAAATGCGATCAGGAGCGCAGCCGCACGGAATCTTTGTGCAATCGTTTCGTCGGTAACTCGCAATAAACAATCCGGATAGCTCAAAATGTAATGCAAGCTTAATACTGGATTAACGAAAATGGGGCCAGATACCTTGTCGCGCGCGACAGACATCCAGCCCCACCGTGTCTCTTATGCTACGGGTCTAGTCCCGCAGGTTCGTCGCAACCGCCGCCTGTGCTGCGGCCACCAGTGCGGCACCGTCATAGCCCTTGGCATCCATCTCGGCGATCCAGTCGGCGGTCACCTGTTCACCCAAGGCCACGATCCGTGCGGTTTCCTCGACCGACAGTTCGGCAATCTCGTTGCCATCAGCCGCCATCACATCGCGGCCAACCACATCACCCGTATCGTGCGCCCGGCCCGCCCACTGGCTGGCCATCATGCCGGAGTTGGCGTCGATGATTGCCCGCAGATCGTCAGGCATGCCCTCATAGACGTCTTTGTTCATCGCCCAGATGAAGTAGAGGTTATAGAGCGCACGGTCACCCGCCACATCCGTGTGGCTGTCGGTCAGCTCGTTCAGTTT
>CAZOMZ010000310.1:0-2270 GCA_964581065.1 uncultured Loktanella sp.
AGGACCTGTCGCGGTTTGCGGCGACCCTACCTGGATGGGAGGGGCTCTATGTCGGGGACATGAGCCAGCCGCGCGGCGGGCCCATGCTGACCGGCCACGCGAGCCACCAGTCCGGACTTGATGTCGACATCTGGATGCTGCCTCCCGATAGGCTGAACCTCACTGCCGAAGAGCGCGAGAACATTTCGTCCATCTCAATGCGCCGCAGTGCCGGTGCTTACACAAACGATCAGTGGACCCCGCAGCATGAAGCGCTCTTGCGGGCTGCAGCCTCTGACCCACGGGTCGCACGGATTTTTGTCTTTCCCGGCGCAAAGGTAGCGATGTGTAACTCGGCCACAGGTGACCGCAGTTGGTTGAACAAGATCAGGCCGTGGTGGGGGCATCATTATCACTTCCATGTACGGCTGAACTGCCCCCCCGGGGATACAGCCTGCGTCGATCAGGCCCCGCCACCACCGGGTGATGGGTGTGACGACGCGGCAGCATGGGTGGACCGTATCCTGAACCCGCCACCACCAGATCCGAACCCACCAGCACCGCGCGGTCCGCTGACGATGGCCCAACTGCCGGGCCAGTGTCTGGATGTTCTGAACGCAAACTAGGTGCGATTTCGGCTATTCCTTGCGCTTGCGCTTTGCGCAGGCACGGCTGCGGCGCAAGAGGCCGTGTTGCGCGGCACCTACATCTGGGAGCACGACGACCCCGCCTTTGGCGGTTTCTCGGGGATCGAAGTCGCGCCCGATGGGCTTGCATTCTTTGCCGTCAGTGATCGAGGGCATCTTGCGACGGGCCGCTTCATCCGTAGTCAAGGCAACATCTCTAACGTCGCGCTCGACAGTCTGGTACGGTTGCGCGGGCGCGCAAGGGTGCCGCTGCCCCATGCCGAGAGCGATAGTGAGGGATTGGCGCTCGGACCGGATGGGCGTCTCTTTATCTCTTTTGAATGGACACATGGCCTGCGCGAGCGGCTGTCCGAGATTGGTGAGACGGGGCCATTGATCGCCTCCGGTATGTTCGCCGAGATGCAGACAAATTCATCGCTCGAAGCGGTGGCAGTTGATGCCGATGGCACCCTCTACACAATCCCCGAACGCTCGGGCCGCGCCACGCGGCCTTTTCCGGTCTACCGCTTGCAAAACGGTGTCTGGGACATCCCATTCGCCCTTCCCAGACGCGGCGCGTTTCTGGTGTCAGGCGCGGATATCGGTCCGGATGGGCGGCTCTATGTACTCGAGCGGGACTTTCTCGGGCTCGGGTTTCGCAGCCGTGTCCGGCGGTTTGAGATGGACGGGTCGGGTGAAACCACCCTGTTGGAAACGGGCCTGTTCACCCATGACAACCTTGAGGGAATCAGTATCTGGCAGGACGGCAACGACCTCGTGATGACAATGGTTTCCGACGACAACTTTCGACGCATGCAACGCACCGAGATCGTCGAATATCTGTTGACGGAGAACTAAACGGACGTTAGGTCGCGGCGTCCCCAAAGGCGGGGACCAAGTGCCGCAACCTTGTCAAAACGGATACCAGATATGACACGCATCCTTTCCGGCGTTCTCGCCATGGCCATCATCGTGGTGGCCTCGAACATCCTTGTTCAGTTTCTCATTCTCGACGGCCTGCTGACGTGGGGGGCCTTTACCTACCCGCTGGCATTCCTTGTCACGGACGTCATGAACCGCGTCTATGGCGCCCAAGCTGCGCGCAAGGTCGTTTTCTCCGGTCTGGTCGTGGGCATCATCTGTTCGCTGTTCGGCAGCCAGATCATGCTGCAGGGGGATGGTTTCGAGTATCCGGCCGTGGCGCTCCGCGTTGCCATCGGTTCGGCAACCGCTTTCCTCGTTGCCCAACTTCTGGATATCGCAGTCTTTAATCGCCTGCGTGACGGGTCATGGTGGAAAGCACCTTTGGGCAGCACGCTGGTCGGTTCGACGGTTGATACGGCTATCTTCTTTTCCATCGCTTTTGCTGCCGTCTTCAATGGCTTGAGCGCATCTGCTGCGGAAGAAGTGATGTGGGCACAAGATGCAGCACCCTTCCTGACCACAGGTCCGATGGTGCCGCTTTGGGTCACTCTGGCCGTCGCGGACTGGGGCGTGAAGCTGAGCATCGCGCTGCTGGCTTTGGTGCCATTCCGCATCATTGTTGGGCGGATCATGGCGCGAACAGCACAAGCGCGATAGGTGGTATCTTTTTTCTTGAAATATACCAAATCTGTGCGAATCTCTTTTCAGGCGAAACATTTGAAAGGAGGTGATCCAGTGCAT
>CAZOMZ010000311.1:0-2266 GCA_964581065.1 uncultured Loktanella sp.
TTGCAGACGACCATCACCTGCTGGCCATGCACCCGCCCGACGCCTGCGACGACACCGGCACAGGGGGCAGCACCCTCATACATGCCATGGGCGGCGGTCGCGCCGATTTCCAGAAACGGGCTGCCGGGATCGAGCAGATTGGCAACACGGTCACGCGGCAGCATCTTGCCGCGCGAAAGATGACGTGCGCGGGCTGCCTCGCCGCCACCGGCGGCGGCATGGGCGGCGGCTGCGGCAACGTCGGCCAAGGCCGCTTCGTGTTTGGCGCGGTCGGTCATCGCAGCTGATCCTCCAGCACGAGGGTCTGCTCGGCCGTCGCCATCATCAGACAGGCGAGGACCGCTGGTCCCTGCCCCGTGCCGCCGTTCCACTGGATGAACTCAAAGTCGCAGCGCGCATCACGGTAAGTGATCCATGCCCGCTGCATCTCGCGCAATTCCTCCTGCACATCCGGACGCGCCGAGAACTGATCCAGCAGGCGACCATAGACGTCATTCAACCGCGCATCCCAAAGCGCGCGCTCCTGATCGAGACAGCTTGCCATGCCAACCGTGCTGGACCCGCCGGGATTGTCGATCATGCAGAGATTGGCCGCCGTTCCGATACACAGATGGCGCGTGGCGGCGTCCGTCGTGCCATCAAGGCAGTCAAGAACAGGGTCGGGCCAGAAGACAGGCTCTTGCGCAAAGGCAGATGTCGCCATCCAGACGGCTGTGAGAAACGCAAAGTATTTCATGCACTTGGTCCTTGTGGTTGCGGCAGTGCCTCGCCCCTTGGTCCGACAAAATATGTCGTGGTCAGCCCGCTGGAATGCACGCAGGCGATCACCATGCGGATCGCTTCGTCGGGATGCGGTGTGGCGGCGCAATCGGTCACCTGCGCGCCCTCCGGCGCCATCTCCAGATAGGCGGCGGCATAGCGGTTGATGATTTCGGTCTCGCTGGGCAACTGCCCGCGCTGCCAGCCCAGATAGGCGGCATAGGCGACCAGTCCGGCCACAGGCAGAAAGTAAATCCAGCGCATCAGTTGCGCCCGCAGTAGGCCGCAAAGGCCCCGCCTTCGGCGGTTTCGCAGGCCTGACGGACCGAGAATTCCAGTTCCAGCGCAATCAATGCGGTTTCGCGCATCATACAAATTGCCAGCGCCTCGGGGTCTGCTTCACCACCCTGTCCACCCGTGACGCGCAACTGGCACTCCAAGGGCACATTTGCTGTTGCCGTGGCAGGGTTCGCGACCGATTGCAAAACTGCTGGTGCAACATCCTCGCTGTCCGCCACCCACGCCTGTAGCCCGTCGTAGGTGCGGGCGATGCGCCATTCCCAGAATGCCTGTTCCAGTCCGGCGCAAGTATCGGGAAACGACCCGCAGGATGTCACTTCGGTCCCGATACATTCCTGAACGGCGGGGCTGACCAACGCGTCTGGGCCGCGCGCCACAACCTCTTCCATGCAGAAATGTGCACCAAAGGTGTTGCCGGATATGCCATTGGCCGAAAACAACGGTGGATGGCCAAAATCCTGCGCATAGGCAGAGGCCGGCAGGATGATGGCAAAAAGCGTAGAGCGCAGCATGTCTGTCCCCTTCATTCCGAATAATCCCATCGCATGTCGTTCAGTTTGATGAACTGCCGCGCTGTTTCTTCCAGCAGACACTCGGCCTCGGCCACGCCTGCCGCCGATCCGAAGGGTTTGGCCAGCGCCAGCGCATTGGCACAGACCGCATCGCGGTAGGTGATCCACGCGCGCTGCATATCCCGCAGGCCGATCAGCAATGCACCGGACTCGTAGCCGACATCCCAAGCTTCGCGTTCGCGGGCCAGACGCTGCAATTCACGGTAGGCGGCATTGAGTGAGTCGTCCCATGCCTCTGCCTCGGCAAAGGTGCAGGCCGCGAGCACCATATCCGCGCCCCCGCCATGGTCCTGCGCGCAGCGGTCCGCCTCGCGACCGACACAGACCATCAGATCCTCCTGAATGGCGCGGCAGCGGTCGATGATATGGGCATCAACGGAGAAGTCCTCTGCCAAAGCAGGCGTCGCAAGGGCCATCAGGATGACAAAACGGATCACCCCATCGCCCCCATCATCTCGCGCCCGACCAGCATCCGCCGGATTTCCGACGTGCCCGCGCCGATCTCCATCAGTTTGGCATCACGGAAGATGCGCGCCACGGGGGCATCGTTCAGGAACCCTGCACCGCCCATCGCCTGCACCGCCTGATGCGCCTGTTTCATCGCCTCTTCACTGGCATAAAGACAGCAGGCCGCC
>CAZOMZ010000312.1:0-2265 GCA_964581065.1 uncultured Loktanella sp.
CACGGTCCAGCGTCAGGTCAATGACCTTGGGGTGCAAGGCCATCATCCGTTCCAGGATCACATCAGAGGTTGGGTTCACTTGTCGGCTTCCGCCGCTGCAATCACCTCGGCCGGATCGGGCAGCTTTTCCTCTTCGGGAGACGGCAGGTCACCCTTCACAGGCGCAGGCGCCTTCATCAGCATCCGCAGGATGGTGACAAGTTCCTCTTTCAGCTCGGTCCGCTTGGTCACGCGGTCCAGCATGCCGTGGTCCAGCAGATATTCGGCGCGCTGGAAGCCCTCGGGCAGCTTTTCACCGATTGTCTGCTCGATCACGCGGGCACCGGCAAAGCCGATCAGCGCGTTGGGTTCGGCGATCTGCACATCACCAAGCATCGCATAGGAGGCCGTCACGCCGCCGGTGGTGGGATGGGTCAGAACAACGAGATACGGCAGCCCCGCCTCTTTCAGCATCTGCACGGCAATCGTGGTGCGCGGCATCTGCATCAGGCCAAGGATACCTTCCTGCATGCGTGCGCCACCGGCAGCAGAGAACAGGATCAGCGGGCATTTCTTGGCCACGGCACGCTCGGCAGCGGCAACAATCGCGTTGCCCACATACATCGACATCGACCCGCCCATGAAGGAAAAGTCCTGCACCGCCGCAACAACCGGCGTGCGGCCCATATCGCCCTCGGCCACCAGCATGGCGTCTTTCTCACCGGTTTTCTTGCGGGCTTCTTTGATGCGGTCTGTATAGCGCTTCTGGTCGCGGAAATGCAGCGGATCGACGACCGGATCAGGGACCGACACTTCGGTGTAGATGCCACCATCGAACAATGACGCCAGCCTGTCGCGGGCACCGATCGGCATGTGGTGTTCGCAGTTGGTGCAGACGTTCAGGTTTTCGGACAGTTCACGGTGGAACAGCATCGTTCCGCATTCGTCACATTTGGTCCACAGGTTATCGGGCACCTCGCGCCGCGAAAACAACGAGTTGATCTTGGGACGGACGTAGTTGGTGATCCAGTTCATCAGCGCGCCTTTATGACATGTCGGGATTTGAGATATGCCGCCGCGCGGTGAAATGCAATCAACAGCGCAAGCTGATCCTTGCCGCAACCCACATGATGTAGGTGGTAAAGCCCAGCACAATCGCCTCAAAGATCATCCACGGCTCCAGCAGGGTTTCGACACCACCCGCAAATACCGCGGGGTCCTGATAGGGGTAGAGAAAGAGTGCCACACCGGAGGTCGGCCAGCCTGCGACATGCACAACCAGCAGGGCAAAGGCGTTATTGGCCAGATGCAGGCCGACGGCGGCGCCGATATTGCCGGTGCGGGCCGTCAGATCGGCACAGGCCATGCCGAGCCCCGTTGCCCAGACCGCCCAAAGCAACCCCTCGGCAGGGCCGTTGCCGTTCCAGTAATGCAAACCGCCAAAGATCACCGAAGGCACCACCATCCACGCCCAGGGACTTCGCGACAGTGCGGCAAACTGCTGCTGTAGATAGCCGCGAAAAAACAGCTCTTCCGTCCCGACCTGCACCAGCAGAACCAGCAGCGTGACCGGAACAAGCGCCAGCCAAAGCACAAAGCTGCGCGCCAGCTCGACCTCTGCGGGATTGATCCAAGGTGGCAGAATCTCGATCAGCACCAGCCAGAAACTGACCGCCAGAGTGACACGAATCAGGTCCGCGCGGGCCTGCTCGCGTGGCCCGATCAGGCTGGCCAGACCGCGCGCATGCAGCAGGTTGAGCAGAAAAAGAAACCCCGCCAGCGCAATTCCGAAGGACAGGAACTGCGCCAATGTGCCAAAGGCCGTGACCCCGTCAAAGAACTCGTCCCGCAGTGCCTCGCCCGGCAAAAGGGCGGCAAAGGCGACAGGGGAAACTGCAAAGACCGCCTCGAAAGCAAAGATCATCACGATCACCCGCCAGATTTCGGGCGCAGCAAAGGCAGGGCGGATAAAGGCGTCGTGAGCGGCGTAGCGGTTGTCCATGTGCGACCCTAATCGTGGCTCTCTGGCGGGTGCAACCGCCACTTGCGGGGCTTGCGCCGGGCCTGCCCTGTAATTAGACCCGTTCCAACAGTTTTCCGCAGGAGAGTGATAAAATGTCTCAAGGTAAGGTCGACAAATCCCACCTTCCCAGCCGCCACGTGACCGAAGGTCCCGCCCGCGCGCCGCATCGGTCGTATTTCTACGCCATGGGTCTGGACGAAAAGGCGATCCATCAGCCTTGGGTCGGCGTGGCCACCTGCTGGAACGAGGCCGCCCCCTGTAAT
>CAZOMZ010000313.1:0-2232 GCA_964581065.1 uncultured Loktanella sp.
CGACGGCCAGATACCAGACGTCGAAGAGGAAAAAGAGAACCACCGAAATCATCAGCAGTTCCAGCACCAGCGGTCCCATCGAGAACAGCAGGAACCGCAGGAGGAAATCCACGCCTTTCACCCCGCGTTCGATGATCCGCGACAGCCCGCCGGTCTTGCGGGTGATGTGATAGCGCAGGGACAGGCGGTGGATATGGGTGAAGGTTTCCAGCGCCAGCTGGCGCAGGGCACGCTGTCCCACACGGGTAAAGACCACGTCGCGCAACTGCTGGAAGCCCACGGTCATCAGGCGCGCAAAGCCATAGGCCAGCGTCAGGCCCACGGCGCCCAGACCAAGGACCGTTGCCGCATCCGCCCCGTCGGGGGCCAGCGCATCAACGGCCTGTTTGTAGAAAATCGGCGTAGTGACCGCGATCACCTTGGACAACAGCAGCACCGCAAGGGCAATCACCACGCGCCGTTTGACCCAAGGCTGCCCCTCGGGCCAGAGATAGGGCACAACCCTTTGAATAACGCTCCATCCCTGGATCTGCGTATCGGTGAGGTTGGCGTCTGTTTTGGTAAGGCGTCGCATGAAGTCTCCGGTCTGCGGCCACCATAGATAGGGGGCCGCAGAGCCAATGACCAGAGATGGCCCCGATTATTCGGAGATGCCGGGGATGCGGAAAATCTGGCCGGGATAGATCAGATCGGGATCGCGGATCAGATCGCGGTTGGCCTCGAAGACCTCGACGTAAAGGATGCCGTCGCCCAGCGTATCCTCGGCAATCGCCCAAAGCGTCGACCCGGGCTGCACGGTGCGCACAGCCACTTCAAAGCCTTCCTGTGCCGTTTCCTCGGCCAGAACGGCGGCCACTTCCTCGGGCTCTTCGCGCTTGAAAGGTGTCTCGATCCGCGACACGACGGTGCCCTCGGTATCCACCTCGTCCACCCGCAGCGTATAGACGCCGGTGTCGATATCAGGCAGGTCAAGGCGCCAGTCGCCCTCGGTGATCGGTGCGACGGCCAACGGTTCGTTGTTGATGTAGACCTGCACTTCGCCGGTATCGGACGTGGCACGACCAGAGAGCTGCACTTCGCCTTCGGGATCGTAGGTAATGGCATCAAGAGCGACGTTGTCCGCCTCTTGCGCCTGTTCGCCCTGCACGATGCGCACGCCGTCTGTGTCAGCCTGCAAAACAGTTGGCGGGGCAGCAGATGCCGTTTCGATCTCGGGCGCCTGCGTTTCTTGGGCAACAACGGTTTCTTCCAGCGCAGGCGGCGTGGCCGGATCGGTGGCGCCAGTCTCGGTGTCGGCTGCGGCAAGCGTCTCTGCTTCGGCGGCAGGGGCCTCATCGGAAGGGGTTTCGTCGGTCACGGCCTCTGCAACCACCTCGGGTTCAGGTTCAGGTGCAGGTTCGGGCTCCGCCTCGGCCACGACGACAGGTGCGGCAATCGGCGCCACGATATAGCTGGTCAGCGATTCAATCGCGGCACCGTCCGGATCGCCGACCAACGTCAGCCTGCGCGGCTGTTCGGACGGACCGGCGATGGGCAATGCGACAAAGCTGCCGCCAGTGTCAGCCGTCACACGGTCCACTTCGACACCACCCAGAATGACAGCAACGTCCTGCCCGGGTGCAGCACGTCCGGCGATGACCATTGTGCCGTCCAGTTCAACGCGGAATGTATCAAAAGTCGGTCCCTGTGGCAGGGGCGGTGCGGGCGGTTCGGCCGCGACTTCGGGGGCTGGTTCGGCAATGTCTTCGGGGGCTGGTTCGGTCGTGTCTTCTTCTGCGACCTCTTCGGCGGGTGCAGGCATCTCCAACGGAACGGCGACGACCTCTTCGGCGGGCGCCGCTTCGATCACGGCAACATCGGTGGTGGCGTCAGTTTGAGCACCCCCATCGTCGATCTGCGGTGTTGGCAGATAGATGAATGCCGCCGCGATCAACACCCCGGCAAAACCACTGCCGAGGAGGACCGGCATGGCCCCTGATTTCTTCGTCTCTGTCACGTCCTGCCCCTTTTGCAGCGCCTCTTGTCGGCTGTCCCCCACCGCATTTGGTTGAGGCACGTTAGCAACGCCGCTATGACCAGTAAAGCAAGCAGAGGCGAAGGGGCGCGAATGTCGGAAAATCTCAAATCGGTGTGTGTCTATTGTGGCTCACGTGACGGGCGCGACGCGGCTTATGCGCAGGCGGCCGAAGCGACAGGCAAGATGCTTGCCGCGAATGGCTGGCGGCTGGTCTA
>CAZOMZ010000314.1:0-2217 GCA_964581065.1 uncultured Loktanella sp.
ACCAATATCCTCGTCCCCGTTTCATTCGAAGCCGACCGCAATGCCGAAGGCGCCCTTGAGATCGCGAAGGCTCTCCGCGCTGAAGGTGGAAAGATCACCTGCCTGCATGTGATGGAGATGCTGCCGCAATATGCGACAGAGTATCTGCCCGCCGATCATCTACAGTCGGCGCGGGCCGACATTCTGGCCAGCCTCAATACGCTGGTGGAAGGGGTCGACAATGCCTCGGCTCTTGTGATTGACGGTCATTCCGCGCGCTCGATTCTGGCTCATGCCGATAACAATGATGTAGACCTGATCATCATTGCCAGCCACCAGCCCGGCATGTCGGACTACCTGCTTGGGTCCACAGCGGCCAAGGTTGTGCGGCACGCGAAATGCGCGGTGCATGTCTTGCGGTGATCGCGACAGCCGTGACGGTTTCTGACTAGCAGCGTCATGGGCGGGCTGATAGGCCACGCCCATGACCGGCCTTTCCGACAATATCCGCGGTGCCCTGATCATGGTGGGCGCCATGTGTGCCTATACGTTCAACGACGCCTTCATGAAGTCGCTGGCCGACGAGGTGCCATTGTTTCAGGCAATCTTCTTTCGCGGGCTGGCGGCGGTTGTGTTCCTCACAGTGTTGTGCCGGTTGCTGGGCCAGTTGCGGTTCAGCTTTCCGGCGCGGGACTGGGGGCTCGTCATTCTGCGCACACTTGGTGAAGTTGGCGGGACCTATTTCTTTCTGACCGCGCTCTTTCACATGCCCATCGCCAATGTCAGCGCGATCCTGCAGGCGCTGCCCCTGTCGGTCAGTCTTGCCGCCGCGCTGGTCTTGCGCGAACCGCTGGGCTGGCGGCGCATGACGGCGATTGTGATCGGCTTTGCCGGTGTCTTGCTCATCATCCAGCCGGGGGGTGCGGATTTCAGCAGCTACAGCCTTTATGCGGTTGCCTCTGTCGCCTGTGTCACGATGCGCGATATTGCCGTGCGGCGTCTGTCGCGGACGGTGCCGTCGGTCCTTGTCGCCCTTGTCGCGGCGGTCGGTGTGACCCTGCTGGGCGCAATCGGATCGCTGTTCATTGACTGGGTCAGCTTCACGCCCAAATCCGCGTTGCAGCTTGCTGGGGCAACGTCATTCCTGATCGTCGGCTATATCTGTTCGGTCGCGGCCATGCGCGTGGGCGAGATCGCCTTTGTGGCACCCTTCCGCTACAGCAGTCTGTTGGTGGCGCTGGTGCTTGGCGTCGTGATCTTTGGCGAATGGCCCAACGCATTGGCGCTGACCGGCGCGGCACTGGTTGTCGCGACCGGTCTTTTCACGCTCTACCGCGAAACCAAGCTCAAACGGACCGCGCGGATGATCCCCGACCGCATCCGCTAGTTGCGGGTGCCAAAGAAGACACCGTCGATGCCCACGTTCAGATCACCGGTTCCGCTGCCGGTTGCCGACCCGAAGACCGCATCGCCGCGTCCGCGGTCATTGTAGACGTCGCCGTCAAGCACCAGCAGCACATCGGTGTCCCGCAAAAAGCCGCTCTCATCCACGGCGGTCAGTTCTCCGGCAGCGAAGGCATCGATCCGCCCGCTGCTTTCAAAGCCGTCAATCCCGAGGCTTCCGTCGAGACGCTGGTCAGGCCGGCCGTCGCGGTCGATCAGATTGATATTGGTGACACTCCCGCCCACTTCATCGCGGCCGAATGCGACCGTCATTCTCATGTCCCCCAGAATGCTGCCGGACAGATCACCCGAGACATCAGCCCCCAGTTTGCCGTGATAGGTCGTATCTCCTGCAGGCAGGTCGCCCGTGGCGGTAAACGGCAATCCGCGGATATAGGCCGCTTCGGCATAGGCGCGGTTGACGTCGGCGGCGGAGACCGTGGGTGGATTCGGGCTCGCGCAGGCGGCAACAGTGGCAAGGGTCAGGGCAGATAGGGTCAAACGGTGCATGAGCGTTCTCCTTGGGGAATTGGATCTTGCCATCCACATGCAGAGAAGGCGCTTTGATAGGCAATAAATGCTGGCTGTTAGGCGATAACCATGTCAGGGAAGGGGGCAGGCGCCCGACAGATCACGCATGACGCGACAGTCCTGTGGCGCGCTGTTGACAGCACCTCCGCAACCCCCTATACGCCCGCACATCCGGGCTGAGGCAACCCCTCGTCGTCCCGATATCAAAACTGTAGTGGCCAAGAACCGGACAATTTTGTCGTCCTGTTCCTCTGGAACTCACCG
>CAZOMZ010000315.1:0-2205 GCA_964581065.1 uncultured Loktanella sp.
GAATCTCCCATTTGCCGGGGCTTGGCTGCATGTGGAATTGCAGCGCGTCCTCGCGGGTCAGTTTGTTATTGGCCATCTTGTTCCCCCCTTGGCAGTCCCCGAAACATAATGGCTTCGCTGCGGCAGCCGCAACAGGTTGATTTCGGGGTTTCGTCGCTAACATGGGCTGGTAATGTGCGGCCATGATCCGGGGGGATACATGAGCAGCAACACAACCGTCACGCCAATGATGGCGCAATATCTCGAGATCAAGGCCCAGCATCCCGATGCACTGCTGTTCTATCGCATGGGCGATTTCTACGAGATGTTCTTTGATGATGCCGTTGCCGCCGCCGAGGCGCTCGATATCGCGCTGACCAAACGCGGCAAGCATGACGGCGACGATATCCCCATGTGCGGCGTGCCGCATCACGCCGCCGAGGGCTATTTCCTGACCCTGATCCGCAAGGGTTTTCGCGTCGCGGTCTGCGAACAGATGGAAAGCCCCGCAGAGGCAAAGAAACGCGGCTACAAGTCCGTGGTGAAACGCGAGGTCGTGCGCCTTGTCACCCCCGGCACCCTGACCGAGGATTCCCTGCTGGATGCGCGCCGCCACAACTTTCTGGCCGCCTATCATGTGGTGCGCGACGAAGGCGCGCTGGCATGGGTCGATATCTCGACGGGTGCGTTTCATGTGATGCCTTGCGCGGGGGCGGCGCTTGGGCCGGAACTCGCCCGCATCACTCCGCGCGAAGTGATCGTGATCGACGGGGCCGAAAGACAATGGGCCAGCGTCATCGAAGAGGCAGGCGCCACCCTCACCGCCCTCGGGGCCGCTGCCTTTGACAGCACCAGCGGGGAAAAGCGGCTTTGCGCGCTTTACAAGGTCGGGTCACTGGATGCTTTCGGGGCATTCAGCCGCGCCGAAATCGGGGCAATGTCTGCTGTCGCGGAATACCTCGACATCACGCAGCGCGGGAACCTGCCCCTGCTGCGCCCGCCCGTGCGCGAAGGGCAATCAGCAGCAATGCAGATCGACGCGGCAACACGGCGGTCGCTGGAACTGACCCATGCAATGAATGGCGGGCGGCAGGGGTCGCTCTTGCATTGCATTGACCGGACCGTGACCGCAGGTGGTGCGCGGTTGCTGGAACGGCGGCTATCCTCACCCTCCTGCAATGTAGAGGTGATCTGCACGCGGCAAGATGCGGTCAGTTACCTTGCTGAAAATACGCGGCTTTCCGGCGATATCCGCGATGCGCTGAAAGCCGTCCATGATATCGACCGTGCGCTGTCACGACTGGCGCTCGACCGTGGCGGCCCGCGCGATATGGCAGCGATCCGCAATACGCTGGGACAGGCAGCACAGTTGGCGCAAGCCCTGCCCGACGACATGCCACAGGTGCTGGCCGATGCGGCAAAAGACCTGACAGGCCACGACGATCTGCTCGACCTTCTGGATCAGGCGCTGATTGCCGAGCCACCGCTACTGTCGCGTGACGGCGGCTTTATCGCGCCCGGCTATGACACAGAGCTCGACGAAGTGCGCAAGCTGCGCGACGAGGGACGATCTGTGATTGCAGGGATGCAGGCGGATTACGTGACCCTGTCGGGCGTCCAATCCCTCAAGATCAAGCACAACAATGTGCTGGGCTATTTCATCGAAACCACCGCGACCCACGCCGAAAAGATGATGGCCCCGCCGCTGTCAGAGACCTTTATCCACCGCCAGACCACCGCCAATCAGGTGCGTTTCACAACTGTCGAACTCTCGGAAATCGAGACGAAGATCCTGAATGCCGGTGGTCGCGCGCTGGAGATCGAAAAGCGGCTGTTCGAAGACCTGCGCCGCGCGATTATCGACGCCGCTGGCACCTTGGGGGCGCTGGCACGGGCGTTGGCAGAGATCGATCTGACTGCCGCCCTCGCCCATCTTGCCGTCACCGAAAACTGGACAAGGCCTAGCGTCGATGACAGCCGTGCCTTCGAGATCACGGGCGGGCGGCACCCTGTTGTCGAGGCCGCGTTGCAGAAATCCGGCGCGCCCTTTGTGGCCAACGACTGCGACCTCACGAGTGCCAATATCTGGCTACTCACCGGCCCCAACATGGCGGGTAAATCAACGTTCCTGCGGCAGAACGCATTGCTCGCGATCCTTGCGCAGATGGGCAGCTTTGTTCCTGCCGCTGAGGCCCATATCGGTGTCGTCAGCCAGATTTTCAGCCG
>CAZOMZ010000316.1:0-2197 GCA_964581065.1 uncultured Loktanella sp.
TGCTGGCCTGGGTGCTGGACTACATGACCCGCAAGGAAAAGCCCCTTACCTATATCGAGACCCACGCGGGACGCGGGCTTTATGACCTGACCGACGCGGCCGCCCGCAAGACGGGCGAGGCGGAAAAGGGGATCGGGATTGCGGCGGACTGGTTTGCGCCGGATCACCCTTTCGCAAGGGTGCTGGCGCGCATCCATGACAAACACGGGGCCACCGCCTATCCCGGCTCGCCCGTGGTCGCCGCCGAAAGCCTGCGCCCGATGGACAATATCCATCTGGCCGAACTGCACCCGCAAGAGGCCGCCGCCCTGCATGATGCGATGAAGCCCTATGGCGCCGTGATCCGCCAACAGGACGGGTTCGCCGCCACCATGTCGCTTTGTCCGCCCGAGCCGCGGCGGGGCCTTCTGCTGGTCGATCCCTCATTCGAAATCAAGGACGACTACCGCACGATCCCCGACTTCATGGCCAAACTGCACCGCAAGTGGAATGTGGGTGTCATCATGCTCTGGTATCCGATCCTGTTGGATGGACCGCACCGCGCGATGGTCCGCACGCTGCAAAAAGCCTTCCCTGACGGGGCCAGTCATGAGGTGCATTTCCCTCCCGCCCGCAAAGGGCACCGGATGGTCGGATCGGGTCTTTTTGTTGTGAACCCGCCTTATGGCTTCACAGATGAGGCATCGAAACTTTCAGCACTCTTTGCAGGGCTGCAATCGGGACCTATGTAAGAAAAATGTTCAGTGATCTCCTCCGGCGTTTGACCGCCCCCGACCCGCAGACCCTGCCCGATACCGATGCCCGCGTGGCTCTGGGCGCTTTGCTTGTGCGACTGGCCCGCACAGATGGCGACTATGCGGCAAGTGAAATCCTGCAGATCGATCAGGTGCTGATGCGGCGCTACGGGCTGGATCAGGCGGGCGCAATGGCGCTGCGGACCCAGGCTGAAACGCTTGAGGCCGAGGCGCCAGATACCGTCCGCTTTACCCGCGCAATCAAGGATGCTGTGCCCTACCCCGAGCGCCTTGGCGTGATCGAGGCGCTGTGGGCCGTTGTGCTGGCAGATGGCGTGCGCGATGACGAGGAAGACAGCATGATGCGCATGGTCGCACCCCTGCTTGGCGTCTCCGATCAGGACAGCCACCGCGCAAGGCTGCGCGTCAGTGCCGGATGATCGCAAGCCTGCCGATGTATCTGACGCCGTTGACGGCGGCGGGATATGACCGGTTCTGGCATCTGATCGCCGCCAACCTGCGTCGGGACGCCATCAACGCGCCGTCCGAATTGCAGGCCGAGATTCCCGACCTCATCGCACATTGGCAAGACCCTGACCTTTTGCTGTCGCAAACCTGTGGTTTACCCTACCGCGCCGTGTTGAAGGACAGGGTCACACTGGTCGCGACACCGGACTACGGGCTGCCGGATTGCCCGCCCGGTTACTACAACAGCGTGGTGATCGTCCGCGAAGCGGATAAAGCCCGCAGTCTGGATGAACTGGCAGGCCGGCCCTTTGCCTATAATGACCCGCTGTCACAATCGGGCTGGGCCGCGCTCGCACTGTCGGCAGGACATGTCCTGAGCGGACCGTCGCGGTGCACCGGCAGTCACCGCGCGTCGGCTGCGGCGGTAAGCACAGGGGACGCGGACTTTGCCGCAATCGACGCGCAGACATGGAGACAATTGCAGGCCCTCGGCCTGGGCACAGGGCTGCGGGTGGTTCATGCCACGCCGCCCGTTCCCGGATTACCGCTGATCACGATGCAACCGGACCTTGCGGTGCCTCTTGCCGTGGCCGTAGCCGAAGCTATCGACGCGCTGGACAAACCGGATCGCGACCGCTTGGGCCTGCGGGGGCTGGTTGCAGTGCCAGCCGCTGCCTACGATCTGCCGATTCCGCCGCCGCCCGGCGCGTTCGGCTGACTGACGCTGGGTCAACGGCCAGAGTCCCGTTGCAAAAGCCCCCAAAATCGGCACTACTGCGGGGCGCAACAAAAGAAGACCGAGAACTTGACCGACGTCGCCCCAGTCATCGAAATCCGCAATCTGCACAAGGCCTATGGCACTCTGGAGGTGCTCAAGGGCGTCGATATCACTGCACCCGCCGGTCATGTGGTGTCGCTGATCGGGTCTTCGGGATCCGGAAAATCCACGCTGCTGCGTTGCGCCAATCTGCTGGAAGACAGCCAGCAGGGCGATG
>CAZOMZ010000317.1:0-2188 GCA_964581065.1 uncultured Loktanella sp.
TCTGATCCAGTCGACGCTTGACAGCTATAACTCGGGTGTCACGATCATCCGTGTGAACTTTGACAAGGCCGACCCGCCAGAGCCCGTCATCGCCTCGTTCCGCGCCGTTCAGGATGCCGAACAGGAACGTGACCGCGTGCAGAACGTGGCTGACGCCTATGCCAACCAGGTTGTCGCCGAAGCCCGTGGTCAGGCCGCACAGATCCTTGAACAGGCCGAAGGTTACCGCGCCCGTGTTGTCAACGAAGCACAGGGTGAGGCAAGCCGCTTCCTCGCTGTTCTCGAAGAATATGAACAGGCGCCCGAAGTGACCCGCAAGCGTATCTATCTGGAAACGATGGAAGGTGTGCTTGGTGGTATCGATATCATCTTGCTGGATGAAGGACAGGGTGGCGGACAGGGCGTCGTGCCTTACCTGCCGCTGAACGAACTGCGTCGCAATTCCACCGGAGGGTCCAACTAATGCGGAAGTCAGCATTTCTTTTGCCCGCCGTGGCGGTTGTCGTTGTCGGTGTGCTTTCATCGGTCTTTATCGTGGATGAACGCCAGAAGGCGCTGGTCCTTCAGTTCGGTCAGATCGTCAAAGTGCAGGAAGAACCGGGTCTCGGTTTCAAACTGCCCTTCATTCAAGAGGTTGTCCGCTATGACGACCGTATCCTCAGCCGTGATCTCGATCCGATCGAAGTGACGCCATCCGATGACCGTCGTCTGGTCGTCGATGCTTTCGCCCGCTATCGGATTGCAGATGTGGAGCAGTTCCGTCGTGCCGTTGGTTCCGGCGGGGAAGAAGCCGCTGCTCGGCGTCTCGACAGTATCCTGCGTGCCGAAACACGTGAGGTTCTGGGTTCGGTGTCGTCCAACGACATCCTCTCGACCGACCGTGCCGCGCTGATGTTGCGCATCCGGAACTCGGCCATCGCCGAAGCGCGTGCGCTGGGTCTGGAAGTCATCGACGTGCGTCTTAAGCGCACCGACCTGCCGCCGGAAAACCTCAACGCCACTTACGAGCGTATGAAAGCCGAACGTGACCGTGAAGCCGCAGATGAACGCGCCCGCGGTAACGAGGCCGCGCAGCGTATCCGCGCACAGGCTGACCGTACTGTGGTCGAACTGGTCTCCGAGGCCGAGCGTGAAAGCCAGATCATCCAAGGTCAGGCAGACGCCGAGCGGAACCGGATTTTCGCAGAAGCTTTCGGCCGCGATGCCGAGTTCTTCGAGTTCTACCGCTCGATGACGGCTTACCAGCGCTCCCTGACACCGGGTAATTCGACGATGGTCCTGTCCCCTGACAGCGAGTTCTTCAACTACCTCAGATCAGATCAGGGCGACCGCATAGACCAATAGCACGCTTCTCGCATCAAAGATCAAAGGGGCCGGCATAGCGCTGGCCCTTTTCTTTTGGCGGCAGTGATCACGAAAACATTCACGTCCTCTTGAGCGAATTTCGCATAAGATTGCGTTGCACATCCCGCGCCCTACATGAATGATCAGATATTGACGGGGGCGGCTTCTCTGCCCCTTCTCAGATAAGGGAGATTTGCCCAGTGAAGTCTCAGGCAATTGCAATTCAACGTGACGATCAAAGCTTGCGCCGCATGGCTTATGCGCTTGTCGTGACACTTCTGACAGCGCTCGCGCTGCTTGTCGTGCAGGTCACCACCGCTGCCGCACAGGCGCGCCCCGCGACCTTTGCCGATCTGGCCGAACAGGTCAGCCCTGCCGTGGTCAACATCACTACCAGCACAACGATCGCTGGCCGCACAGGCCCGCAGGGTCTGGTGCCCGAGGGCTCTCCGTTTGAGGATTTCTTCAACGACCTCGACCGCGGCCCGGGCGAAGGCACACGCCGGTCCTCGGCACTCGGCTCGGGTTTTGTGATCTCTGCTGACGGCTACATCGTGACAAACAACCACGTCATCGAAGGCGCAGACGAGATTCTGATCGAATTCTTCCCCGGTGGCGAACCCGGTGTCCCGGCGGAACTGGTCGGCACCGACCCGAATACTGACATTGCGGTTCTCAAGGTTGATCTTGAAGGTCTTCCTTTCGTCGAATTTGGCGACAGCAACGGCGTTGGCGCCCGTGTGGGTGATTGGGTGATGGCGATGGGCAACCCGCTGGGGCAGGGGTTCTCTGTCTCGGCCGGTATCGTGTCCGCCCGCAACCGCGCATTGTCCGGCACCTATGA
>CAZOMZ010000318.1:0-2154 GCA_964581065.1 uncultured Loktanella sp.
ATCATCGGTGCCGGCGGCATCGAGCGCGTGGTCGAGATCAAGATGAACAAGGACGAACAGGCGATGTTCGACAAATCCGTCGACGCCGTGAAGGGCCTTGTTGCGGCTTGCAAAGGCATCGACAGCAGCCTCGCCTGATCTGACAGGCCATAAAAGAATGGCGCAGGACGGATTTGCCACGCTGGTGCTGACCAGTTGCAACCGTCCTGCGTTTTTGCAGGAAACCCTGCAATCCCTTGTTTCCTCTGATCTGACCGGCATCGCCCGCATCATCGTCATCGAGGATTCCCCCAGCCCCGCAATTGCACCACTTGTGCGCGATATCCTTCGCGACGTGCCGCATCTGTTTTTGCAGAACGACATGAACCGCGGGCAGATCTATTCCGTTGATCGCGCCTATGCGCAGGTCACCACAGACTACGTCTACCATTGCGAGGACGACTGGATCTTTCCGGAAGGCCTGCGCCTGCACGAGTCCCGCATTGTGTTGGACAGTGACCCTGCCATCTCGGCTGTTCTGGGTCGCAATCTCAAGAAATACCCGCGCAAGCGGATCGTGCGGCAGGGCCTGCGCCCGGTCGTCTTTCAGGCCGGTCAGGTAGACTATGTCAAAACCGACATGACGTGGTCAGAGACATGGGGCGGCTTTTCGTTCAACCCCGGCCTGCGAAGGATGTCGGACTACAGCGCACTGGGCAGCTACGGCCGGATCGGGCCCGAGGCTGAAATCAGCCGTCATTACCGCGCCAAGGGAATGTATACCGCATTCCTGCTGGGCGGGCAGATCACACATATCGGGACCAGACACACCGCCAAGCGTGATGAAGCAGAATTCGCCGAAAATGGCAGGCTCACACACCGCTACGAGACGGGCGACTGATCCGTCTCAGGGCGCTGAAGCTGCGCCAGATAGTCGATGATCTCGGGTTTGTTCTCTGCCAGCCATGCATCCATCGCATCGGGCGAAAGATCGACAGCCTCCCCTGGAAACAACTCGGCAAGGGCAGGTCGCGGATCAAATTCCGGTGCGCTCCACAAATCACGGCGCTGCAACAGACGTGGCAGGTTGCCCTTGGCCAGTTTCAGCCGGCGATAAAGCGCCTCTCCCCCATCAGGATCAGCCAGCAGTGCGTCCGCCTGTGCGCGGCGGTGAATGGAAGGCTGCATTCCACCCTGCCCGTCCAACGCCCTCTGCATTCGTGCCAGCTTGTAGATCCAGTAGCGCGGCGTCAGCCCGTCGAAATGCAACAGCTCGATCTGGTCGGTCTCGGGGCGCGCAAAGATTGGCGCGGGCGCACCTTTGGCCGACTGCGGGCGGTGGATGGACATCGACAGGTTTCGGCCCGTCCGTGCAAAAGCCTTGCCATTTGCATGACCGGTCAGCCCGCGATAGGTCAGCGCATAGTCCGGGCCGAAGATACGCCGGCCCATGCGGGGCGGCTTGCAGAAGGGGCGGCGAAAGACGCCCTCCAGCACGGACATCCCCGGATCGTCAGGGCGGTGCAAACGCTCGGCCACTTGCACAACTATCCCGTCAGCCGATGGATCAACCGAGGCAAGCAGCGCGCCAAAGTCAGCGGCGGACCAGAGAAATTCATCGGCATCGATATGTACCAGCCAGTCCGATCCGCACCTGCGATAGGCATCGCCGGCATTGCGCGCCTGCCGAACCTGATGGCGGCGCGGGCGGCTTTTGCATAGCCGTGCCCAATGCGCCGCGTCACAGGCCACGACCTCCACCTGCGGCAGATGCGCAAGCGTTGCCGCGATCGGATCGCCGGGATTGTCGCAATAAAGAAAGATCCGTTCGGCACCCAGTTGCAGATGCCAGGCGACAAAGCTCTGGACGAGCGCCGGAGGCTCGTCGACAGTGGCCACGACGGACCATGTTGGCGCGGAAACGGTCATGGGCATCTTGCTAGCAGCCCCGCGAATCTTTGCAAACTGATTAAATATTGATCAGGATCAATGCAGCCGTGTTTTGTGATCACACAAAAAATTTCTGTGATCACAAATGTTCGATTTTCCCCCGATTTGGCATTTTTCCCTTAGAAGCGACGTTTTTTCTGTGCTTTACGAAATGAAACCGTAGCCAAACTGGAATTGTCTTATGAACATTCACGAATATCAGGCCAAAGCCCTTTTGCGCAGCTA
>CAZOMZ010000319.1:0-2133 GCA_964581065.1 uncultured Loktanella sp.
GTCATCAAGGCCCGAGAACGGCTCGTCCATCAGCATGATACGCGGCTTGGGGGCCAAAGCGCGGGCCAGTGCTACGCGCTGCTGTTCTCCGCCCGACAGCTGGTGGGGGTAGTCGTCAATGTGGCGGCTCATCCCGACCTTCTCCAGAAGGTGATGGACGCGGTCGGTCACTTTGCGCCCCTTGAGGCCGAACGCCACATTCTGCGCCACAGTCAGATGCGGAAAGAGCGCAAAGTCCTGAAACATCAGTCCGATATTGCGCGCCTCGGGCGGCAGCTGGAAACTGCCGTCACAGACCAGCGCACCGTCGACCACAATTGACCCGCTGTCCTGCTTTTCAACCCCGGCGATGATCCGCAAGGTCGTGGACTTGCCGCACCCTGACGGACCCAGCAGACAGGTCACCTGCCCCGGCATAACCGAAAGGCTGACGTCATCGACAACACGCCGCCCGCCAAACGTCTTGACGATATGTGTGACCTCGAGACGGGGGGTAGACATGCGGCGGATGCGATCCTGACGAAAACAATTAGGTATACCGCACCTAACAACAGTTGCGCCGAGGGGCAAGCTCAGGTCAGCGTGAAATCAAGGGTCGCGCGGATACGCCCGTTGATCTGCAACCCGATCCGATGCGCACCCGCGTGCAATCGGAAAGTGGTCGCATCGTCCTTGAAACGGTGCGCTTTGGTAAGGTTGACCGACTGACCCGCCTTTGCCGTCAACGTCTTGAGTTTGAAGACTTTCGGTGACGATTTGCCGCCTGCCTTCGCAAAGTCGATGACATAATCGATGATCAGCGGCGTCTCGGCAGCAACTGAAAGGGCAACCGCGAGCTGTGCCGTCTCGCCCCGCGCCAACTGCTGCGGGGCAAAGGCAAAGCGGTCGATCGTCACCTCCGCCAGCGGATCATAACCCAGATGCGCCAAGGCAGGCGGGTGGCCCGACTTGATCAGGTTGCGCAGCGCATGTTTGCGCATCCAGAGCAGTTCGCCGTCGTCCTGCCGCCCTTCGGCCTGCCATGCAGCAAGGCGCGCGATCACGGCGTCGGGGGCGATCCGCGCCACGTCGTTTAGGTGGTTCGCCACCGAGCGGGTGACAAAGCGGGTCGGGTCGGCATGAAGCCGGTCAAGCAGCGGCAAGGTCCGGTCGTGGCCGATCCCGATCCCCTGCCCCCAAGGCAGGCGCGGACGTGTGCCTTCGCTGACCAGCCTGCGCACGTGATAATTGGAATGACCGGCCCAATCCTGCATCCGCGCCAGTGTTTCTTCGGGCCAGCGGTTGAGAAAGGCACGGATCGAGAATTCCATCGAGAATCGCTGGGTTACCGCTTCGATCAGTTCAAGGCTGAGGTCGCGGTGATCTTCCAGACCATGCCTTTCGACAAAAACCCCGAGAGGGGCATAGATGAAATGTCCGAAGTCATCGTCGGTCTTGTCGGGGTCCAAGGGCGGCGGCAGTGCCCGCAGGATCGCGGCGGCCGCCTGCGGAAAATCCGCTGGCAGATAGCGCGCCAGAACATCCGCAATCAGATTGATCCGCGCCTTCAGTTCAAGCGGGCCCATGTCCCGCAGCACGTCAGAGACAAAAGGGGCGGACGCGAAAACGCCCGCCTCTTCAAAGTGTTGCCCCAACACTCCAACGGTTTCGGCGTTGAACAGCTGGTCCTTGAGGCTGAACCCCTGCGCCATCAGATCGTTGCGTTGATGGCGCCACCGTCCAGCACGATGTTCTGGCCGACAATAAAGCCAGCGTGCTGCGAGCACAGGAAGGCACACATGGCGCCGAATTCCTCTTTCGTGCCGTAGCGGCGGGCGGGGATCGTCGCCTGACGCTGTGCGCGGGCCTCGTCCACGGTGATGCCTTGCGCCTTGGAGACGCCGCCATCAAGGCTGTCGGCGCGGTCGGTGGCGTGGATGCCGGGCAGCATATTGTTAATGATCACACCGTGCTGGGCCACCTGCCGCGAGGTGCCGGCGACATAGCCGGTCAGACCGGCGCGGGCGGAGTTCGACAGACCCAGCTGCGCAATCGGCGATTTAACCGAACCGGAGGTGATGTTGACCACACGCCCCCAACCCTTGTCGATCATCTTGGGCAGCATAGCCTTCATCAAGGCAATCGGGGTGAGCA
>CAZOMZ010000320.1:0-2128 GCA_964581065.1 uncultured Loktanella sp.
TAGATGCAGAAATTCGTCATCAGGATCTTCAACAGGCTGATGCAGCGCCCGTCCGGTGCATAGGAATGGCAGATGCCCGAGCCTTCGGTTGACCCCAGCCCCTTGCCGTCGCGGCTGTCACGCCGCGTTGTCCCGCTTGAGGCGCAGGAGGCATCATAGCGGGCCGCGTCGGAGAGAATCGCGAGTTTCTGTTGCAGTGAATGATTTGCCATATGTTCATGTTATGTTCTCAGTCAGGGCAGAGCAATACGGATCGTCTGATTGGCTGCGGCTTGGTGCGATTGGTCGCAGGGTAGTTCTTGCAATGAGCGCAGTATTGGGACATCTAGCCGCCCTATCATCAAGAAGGATGCGCAGTTGAAACGGCTGGCCGAGGCTCTGAACAAGAAAGAACGCGAACTGCGCGCGTCAATCGGTGGCGACATCTCGACCCCTGAAAAGCGTCGGCGTGCCCGGTTTCTTTTCAACTGGGTCGATCACGGGGTGCTGCGCTGGTTGTGGCACAATTTCTCGGAGATTGCGCCGGGTGTTTATCGGTCCAACCACCCTGACGACAAACGCTTTGCCGCATATGCCAGTATGGGTATCAAGTCGGTTCTGAACCTGCGCGGTGTCAATCGAGAGGCGCCATATCTGTTCGAAAAGGAAAGCTGTGAACGGCTTGGCCTGACACTTGTCTCGATTCCACTGTCGGCGCGACAGGCACCGTCACGCAACCGGCTGCTTGAACTGATCGCCGCTCTTGAGACGATTGAGCGCCCCTTTCTGATCCACTGCAAATCCGGTGCAGACCGCACGGGGCTGGCCGGTGTCCTTTATCTGATGATCCACGAGGGCGAACCGGTCGAAAAAGCCATGCGGCATCTTTCATTCCGCTACCTGCATATCCGGCGCACTTCGACAGGTATTCTTGACCATTTCTTTGACACCTACGCCGCGCGGAACGCGCAGTCGCCCATCGGGATCGTCGACTGGATCCGCGATGAATACGACCGCGAAGCGCTTATCGAAAGCTTTGCAGCAAAGCAGGCCCGCCTGAAGTGGTGGCAGGGCTGGCGCTAGGCCCTTGGCGACCACTGAAATGGCCGCCGGTGGGCGGCGCTGTCTTCGACGATCTGGGTGATCTTCTTGGCCCGCGTTTCGGCCCGTTTGGCGTTCAGCAGGATTTCCAGCGCGCCGCGTTTGACCGAACGCGGGAAGGCGTGCCAATTGACCTCGGCCCCCGGTGCCGCATCAAAGGCTGCTTGCAGGTCGGGCGGGATGATCAGGTCTTCTACATCGTCGAGTGCGGTCCAACTGCCGTCCTTTTGGCTACGCGCAATGACGGCCTCGCCTGCCGGGGTCATCAGACCATCCTTGATCAGGCGCGCAACCTTCTCTTTGTTGACACGGCTCCAGTTCGATCCTGCCTTGCGGGGGCAGATGTAAAGCATTGTGCGGTCTTCATCCAAACCGCGCACAAGGCTGTCGACCCAGCCAAATGAAAGGCAGGCGTCCACGATCTCACCAGTCGAGATGTATTTGTCCGGCACCGCCTTTTTGTAGGTGACTGCCCAGATCCCGTCCGACATGGCGCCGTTTGCCGCCAGCCAATCGCGCAAGTCTGACACAGTGTCGAATGTGACCTGCGGCTTGTCGGTCAGCGGGCGCTTGGCCATAGCCTAGTCCCGCTTGCCCGCGAAGCGTTCCGACCATTCTGCGCGTTCCTCGTCCGTGATCTTGCGGAAGAGGTTCTCCGGTACGGTAAAGGTGTGACCTGCGGGCAGGGTTTCCAGTGCAGCGGCCACATCCGTGGGCCAGCTGTCATCATCGGTCTGCATCGCGTCGATCATTGTCTTGGCGGCATCGGGGATGAAGGCGGCGGATAGTACCGCGTAGATACGGATCAGGTTCAGCGCGAGGCGCACCTGCATCGCCGCTGTTTCGGGGTCGGTCTTGAAGGTGGTCCATGGCGCGTTGGCCTGCAGGTATTCATTGCCAAGAACCCAGATCGCGCGCAGTTCGGCGGCAGCCTTGCGGACCTCGATCTTGTCCATGAAAGCCTCGAAGGCGCGGATGCGGGTGGTCAGATCGGCGATCAGCTGGTCTTCGGCGGGGCCAAAGCTGCCGCCCTCGGGGACGGCTTCGG
>CAZOMZ010000321.1:0-2127 GCA_964581065.1 uncultured Loktanella sp.
GTGGGCCGCGATGCCTTCACCGACGGACTTCATGACCTTGAGGTTGATGCCCAGAAGGTCGTCACGGCTCATGCCGGGCTTGCGGGGGACACCGGCGGTGACGATGCAGACGTCTGCGCCCGCGATATCGGCGTAATCGTTGGTGCCTTTGAAGCTGCCGTCGAATTTCGCAGACGGGCCGGATTCAGCGATATCCAGCGCCTTACCTTGTGGGATGCCTTCGGCAATATCGAAAAGCACAACATCGCCGAGTTCTTTGACAGCTGCGAGGTGCGCAAGCGTGCCGCCAATCTGTCCGGCGCCGATAAGGGCAATCTTGGGTCTGGCCATGAAACAGGTCCTTTGGTGATTTGATCTCGCCGGACCTCGTAAGGGTTTGGTGTGGTTTTCGCAAGAGTGCTGCGCTGCGGCATTGCCGCTGATGGCGGTGGCCAACAGTGGCTCAAGGCGCTAACGATTGCGGATACAAGCGCTTTTCTGGGATGCTGCGAGATGGAATTCGGTTGGGAGTTTTTTGCTGTCGGTATCCCCGCCATCATCTTTGGCGGCATTTCCAAAGGCGGTTTCGGATCGGGCGCTGCCTTTGCTGCAGGCGCGATTCTGGCGCTGGTGGTGCCGCCGGGGGCAGCGCTGGGCATCGTGCTGCCGCTTTTTATGTTGGTGGATGCGGCCACGTTGAAACCCTACTGGGGCAAATGGCACTGGCCCTCGGCCAAGGGGTTGATGATTGGAGCTGTCCCGGGCTGCATCATCGCGGGATGGCTTTACACAACCGTTGATGGTGATGTGTTCCGTCTGCTGATCGGGGCAATCTGTCTGGCCTTTGTTGCCTTCCAGCTGTCCCGCAATCTTGGCTGGCTGAACATCCCGTTGATGCCCTTCTCGGCACCCTGGGCATGGTTTGCAGGTGTGATCAGCGGATTCACCAGTTTTGTCAGTCACGCAGGCGGACCTCCGGCTGCGGTGTTTCTGCTGTCGCAGGGTCTGAGCAAAACTGCCTTTCAGGCGACAACCGTTGTTGTCTTCTGGGCTGTGAACTGGATGAAGGCGATCCCTTACGCCTTTCTGGGCATTTTTACGTGGGACACGATCATGGGCAGCCTGCTGTTGGCGCCTTTCGCGTTGCTGGGGGCGTGGATCGGGGTCAAGGCGCACCGGTTTGTGCCGGAGCGCCTGTTCTTTGCGATCACCTATGTCCTCCTGACGGTAACGGGCATTCGCTTGATCTGGGTCGCGCTCTAGGCCGGATCACCGGGGGCGGGGAGGTTTTCGACGGTTGACTGATAGGCCTGACCGGCGGCGGCAAGGCATGTCGGTCCGCCTGGCCGCGTGACGGTGATCGTCCAGCTGCCGGTTTCGAGCGAGGCAAAGACCTCGACCACCGTATTGTCATGGGCCAGCCCGATGGACTGCCGCGTTTCGCCATAGCGCGCGGCGAGATTGGCCACGACGGTTGCATGATCTGCGCATTGGGCGGCTTGCCCCTGCTGCGCCGCCAGCAGCAGCACCCCGAACCCCATCGACATCATCATAAGACGTTTCATTGTCATTCCTTCCGACTGAGACTGCGTCTGGAACCACATGGAGGGGTCATCGACGCCAAGGGCCTCAGTCTCGGAAAACCGTCCGCGAAAATGGTTAACGCACCGTAACGATGGCTTTTGCTGCAATGCGGCAAATTCAGGGTTGAACTATTCGGAAATTTCTGGCCTTTTCCGCGCAACAATATTGCGAGGATGAATCAATGCACGACCGCCCCTACCGCTCTGCTCTTTATATCCCGGGCTCAAAGGATCGCGCGTTGGACAAGGCGCGGGGGCTGCCCGTTGATGTGATCCTCTTTGATCTTGAGGATGCGGTCTCGCCTGATGCCAAGGTGGCAGCGCGGGATACGCTTTATGCTGCTTTGGCCGAAGGTGGATACGGCAGCCGAAAGAAGATCGTGCGGATCAACGGGCTGGATACCGAATGGGGCAAGGCGGATGCGGCGGCGGTTGCGGCGATGGATTGTGACGCGATCCTTTTGCCTAAGGTCCACGGCCCCGAGGATGTGGAAGCGTTGGCGGCCCTCGGGCCTGATCTGCCGATCTGGGCGATGATGGAGACCCCGCGCGGTATCCTGAATGC
>CAZOMZ010000322.1:0-2099 GCA_964581065.1 uncultured Loktanella sp.
CCGCCCGACAGCTGGTGCGGATAGCTTTTCAGCATCCGCTCGGGGTCGGGCAGTTTCACGTCCGTCACCACCTCGAGCGCACGCTTGTAGGCTTCTTCCTCGGACACGCCCTCGTGGATCATGGGCACTTCCATGAGCTGCTTGCCGATCCGCATGGCGGGGTTCAGCGAGGCCATCGGCTCTTGGTAGATCATGGCGATTTCCGAGCCGCGGATTTCCCGCAGCCGTTCGGGCGACATGGTGTTCATTTCCTCGCCCTTGAACTTGATCGAACCGCCAACGATGCGACCGTTCACGCCAAGATCCTGCATGACCCCCAGCGCCACGGTGGATTTGCCACAACCGGACTCGCCCACAAGGCCCAGGGCCTCGCCGGGCATGACGGTTGCGGAAAAGTCCATCACAGCGGGGATTTCGCGCAGGCGGGTGAAGAAGGAAATCGAAAGCTTGTCGATCTCAAGAATGGGTTGATCGGTCATTTCTTAATCCTTCAAGCTTTCTTCACGCAGGCCGTCGGCCAGCAGGTTCAGACCCAGCACAAGGCTCAGCAGTGCAATCGCCGGTGGCAGGGCAGGGTGGGCGAAGATCAACAGAAGCTTGCGCCCCTCGTTGATGGTCGACCCCCAGTCAGGGCTTTCCGATGACAGCCCCAGACCGAAGAAGCCCAATGTGCCGAGAAGGATCGTGGTGTAGCCAATCCGCAGACAGAAATCGACGATCAGCGGCCCCCGTGCGTTGGGCAGGATCTCCCAGAGCATGATGTACCATGCACCCTCACCACGGGTTTGGGCAGCGGCGACATAGTCTCGTGTGCGCAGGTCCAGCGTCAGGCCCCGCACAATACGGAAGACCGTGGGCGCATTGACGAAGACGACCGACACAAAGACCACGAGGATCGAGATGTCGAACAGGTCGAACCATTCAGGCAGGAAGTCGATCACGGTGCCTTTCTGGTTGATGATCGACAGATAGAGCCACCCAAGAATGCCCAGAACGGGGATCAGGATCGCGTTCCGCTTTTTCGGCTGTGTGTAAAAGCGCGAATTCAGCAGGACCCCGAAGAAGATCAGCGGGAAGACAAAGAGGAAGGCCGCCATATAGGACGGGATACCCGTCAGAACGATCTCGGGTGTGACCAGCAGGTAAAAGAGCAGGATCACGGGGAAGGCGAGGATCAGGTTGGCAAGAAAGGACAGGAATGTGTCCAGCTTGCCGCCGTAAAAGCCCGCAGGCAGGCCCAGTGTGATCCCGACCATGAAGGCAAAGATGGTCGCGAGCGGTGCGATTGCGATGACAAAGACCGAGCCTTGAACCATGCGGCTGAAGATATCGCGTGCAAGGTTGTCACCCCCCAGAAGATAATGAGGGATCGCGCCTGCGGTGCCTTCTGGCACAGCCACGCCCGGTCCTTTGTTCTTCAGGCCCGACACCTGGCTGAGGTAATCGTGGGTTGCGATCATGTCGAAGAGACCGACAAACATCGCCGTAAAGACCCAGAACATCACCAGACCAAAGCCGATCATCCCGACGGTGCTGTCAAACAGTTTCCCGTAAAGCCCCAACCGGCGCTTGTAGCGGATCGACACAGCATAAAGCAGGATCAGCGCGAGCCAGACCGGCAAGAACCGCTTGGACATCTCGCCAATGATGCCGGCGCTGCCGTAGGGCATGACTTGCGGCACAACGATATAGGCAACCACGACAACCATTGTTGCCAGAAACAGCCATTTTACAGCGTTCTCGAAAAAGCCGAGCGCGCCACCACGTGCTTGCAACGTCCCATCGGGGTTCGATTGCAGTGTCACTGCCGGTGCAAAGAAACCCAGCACGATCTGCGCCACGACGGCGACAACGAGAAGGGCAACCAGAACGGTCAATACAGGGTTGAGGATCGCGCCGAGGCTACCTGTCCATGTCAAAGCTTCCATGTCCTGATCCTCCCTTAAGAAATGCGAATGCGTGGGTTCAGGAACACGTAGCCGATGTCGGAAATCAGCTGTGTCACAAGGACCACGAAGACGGAAACGATGGAAACACCCAGCAGAAGCTCGATGTCGTTATTGCCGGCGGCCTGCACCAGCACCCAGCCAAAGCCCTTG
>CAZOMZ010000323.1:0-2092 GCA_964581065.1 uncultured Loktanella sp.
GGACAGGCAAGGGGGCCGCCCGCCAAGCTCGCCGTGACGGCGACGTACCTGGCATCGTATATGGCGGTGGCGCAGAGCCACAATCCATCTCGATCCCTTTCAACTACCTGCTGACAATGCTGCGCAAGGGCCGTTTTATGTCGACCCTTTTCAACCTCAAGGTTGAAGGTCAGGACGACGTGCGTGTTATCTGCCGCGGTGTGCAGCGCGACGTGGTCAAGGATCTGCCGGTCCACATCGACCTGATGCGCCTGAAGCGTACCAGCCGCGTGAAACTGTTTATCCCCGTCGAATTCCTGAACCAGGACACTTGCCCCGGTATCAAGAAAGGCGGCGTACTGACTGCAGTTCGTCCCGAAGTCGAACTGGAAGTACTGGCAGGCGATATTCCTGAAAGCATCCAGATTGATCTGGCCGAAGCACAGATGGGCGACACCATTTCGATCAGCAATGTGACCCTGCCAGAGGGTGCCAAGCCAACCATCGACCGTGACTTTGTCATTGCAAACATCTCGGCACCACGTGCCGTTTTGGCCGATGATGACGACGGCGAAGAAGGCGGTGAAGAGGCTCCAGCAGCAGAAGCCGCTGCAGAAGAATAATCCGCACTATGTAGTGGATGTAAAAGGGCGCCCGCTGTGGCGCCCTTTTGTCGTATTGGCGCCTTGGGCAAATCCTTTTTACTGATTTGTGTGCAATTTCTCGATGAGAAATTGTGTCATGGCCTAGTCATTCACCAGATCGCATTTGCCGATCTGGGCCAGCGTGATGCTGGTCTCGGCCTTCAGCACATCCCAAAGCTGCTGCAAGCCCTCTTCCCCGCCTGCGGCGATAGCAAACTGCAGCACACGGCCAAAGAAGGTGAAATTCGCCCCCTGCCCGTAGGCTTTCACGACATCCTCGCCACCGCGCAGGCCTGTGTCGTAGAACAGCGGATAGTCAGCGCCCAGCGCCTCACGTATCTCTGCCAGTTTCAGTATGGGCGGCGGCGCACTGTCCAGTTGCCTTGAGCCGTGGCTGGAGACTTGAATGGCATCCACCCCTTCGGCCTTGAGCATGGCTGCGTCCTCAACGTCCAGCACGCCTTTGACAACCAGTTTGCCGGGCCACATTTCGCGCAAGCGTTTGAGCGTGTCGAAATCGGCCTTGGCACGGCTTTCGGTCCGGTCGAAGTCGTAGCCATCCATCAGAAAGTTCGCCATCTGCGGTTTGCCCGCGATCAGCGACGAGATCGACCACTGCGGATGCAGTGCAAAGTCGATGAACTGTTTGACGCCGATCTTGAAGGGCATGGTGAAGCCGTGCCTGAGCTCGCGCGGGCGGCGGCCGACCTCGGCCACGTCGACGGTCAGCACGATCGTCTCATAGCCTGCGGCCTTGGCCCGCTCGACCAGTTTGAACGTGCCTGTCCCGTCACCCGAGAAGTAAAGCTGGAACCACGCGTGGCCTTGCGCCACCTCGATCATCTTTTCCATCGGTGTGGAAGCAACGGTCGAGACACCCACGGGCACCTCTTCGCGTGCGGCCAGGCGGGCCAGCATCAAGTCGGCACCGGGACCAGAAAGGTTGCACATCCCCATAGGACTGATGCCGAATGGGGCTTTGGCCGGCCTGCCCCAGAGCGGGACGGATAGCGACCGTTTGCTGACGTCACGCAAGATGCGCGGGGTCAGTTCAATGTTGTCAAAGGCCGCACGATTGCGCGCGGCCCCTGTTTCGGTGCCCGCGGCACCGTCGATATAATCAAAGACCATCCAGGGCAGACGGCGGCGTGCAAGACGGCGGGCATCCGCGCTGGAATGGATCTTCGGTGCCATCTTACGCTTTGACAGCTTCCATAAAGCGGTGACGGATCACTACGGGGTCCAACGTGATGACAGGCAGCTTGATGTTGCCGCTGTCGCACTTGCAGACAATGATCGTCATCTCGTCGCTGTCGATCGCGGCTTGCAGGACAGGACCAAGGTCTTTGTCTTGCACCTCGATCACATTCTCGCAGCCACAAGCCTTTGCCACTGCCGTCAGCGAGGTCTTGCGGCCCGCATAGGTCGGCTGGTCGCCGGTCGAGCCGTAAGAGCCGTTGTCGATGATC
>CAZOMZ010000324.1:0-2082 GCA_964581065.1 uncultured Loktanella sp.
AGGGCATGACCATGCTTTGCGTGACCCACGAGATGGGCTTTGCCCGTCAGGTCGCCAACCGCGTGATCTTTATGGACCAGGGTCAGATCGTTGAGCAGAACGAACCGGAAGAGTTCTTCAACAACCCCAAGTCCGACCGGACACAGCTGTTCCTCAGCCAGATCCTCGGTCACTGATCTATCCAAAGCTACAGGATGCCCGGGAGTGGACACGCCACTCCCGGGCATTTTTGCATCTAGGCGCTGCGCCCGCGTGCGGCTGGCGCTTTCTGCGGCGCATCCTGCTCGATAGACCGCAGATGTTCTTCGGACTGGTAGACAGTCTCGATGACGGCCTGAAGGTCAGGAATTGTGACGCGGTCGTTTGATTGGCAAGGTGCCGCCTGTTTCGTTTTGCCAGGGCCAAACTTTGAAACAAATGACTGATGAACCGGAGACCCTTTGAGATGGCGAAGGTATCGCAACATATCGTCTCTCCGTTTGAGCGCCCTTCCATACAGCGTTTGCGGTAACAGGATAGGGGCCAAGCCGGTTGACGTCGCGGTATGGTTGTGGGTGACGTCGCGAAAATTTCTAGAACGGAGTGGCGTCGCCGCCTTTTTCCGTGCCGATCAGATCGCGCGGGACGATGAAATCGGTGCAGCGACCTGTTCCGGCAATCAGCTTTCCTTGCAACACCTCGTGGAAGTCGATCAGCGCAAAGGCGCAGGTCGGGAAGTCGTGAAAGCGCGGGTGATCGGGCGCTGCGCCGACAAGGCTATTCGCCAGCATCCCGATGCCGGGATTATGGCCTATGACGGCTACGACGATTTCCTCACGCTGGCGGACCACATCGGCAATCGCGTCGGGCGACGCGAGGTAGAGCGAAGGCAGCAGGACCAACTCAGGCTGCGGCGTCAGGCTGGGCAGGATCAGTTCTGCTGTCTCCTGCGTGCGTGCGGCATCAGAGCATAGCACCACCTGTGGCAGGTAACCTTTCTCGGCCATCCATTCCCCAACTGCCTTGGCCGAGGCGCGCCCCCGCTTGTTCAGAACCCGTGCGTGGTCGTCTGCAAAAGGGTCGCTCCAACTGGATTTCGCGTGGCGGATCAGCATCAGTCGCAGAGTCACAGGAATGCCTCCATATGGAACGCGGATTGGACAGGCAGGCGACGGCCCCGCCCGACAGGGCAGGCGCGTCGCGCCAGACACCCGTTATTGCGGCAGTCGGCGCCAGCGGGTGAGGTAACATGGGCCTTACAGGCAGTAACGTCGTAGCCGTCGTTGAAGGCGCCCACTGGACAGGCCGTCTTGCAAGGGGATGCGCAGGTCAGGCAGGGCTGCGTGGCGGTGCCGACCTTGGCGGGTGTGTGCCAGCGGATCGCGCCGCGAAACGACGCAAAGAGCCCCACTTCGTCATGCACCAGAAAGCCTATGGGCGAGGGCCAGAAACGCCCCGACGCCACCGCCCAAGAATAGAAGGGTGCATAGGGCGGCCCGCCGAAGGGAAAGAGTGCTTCGGCGTCCAACGCCTTTGCCACCTCGCCAATCACGCGGGCCGACCACCGGTCCATCGGGTCGGGGGTGCCGTCCTGATATTCGGGACTGGCGGTGAACACGGCCCAGAAGCGTGGTTCGTCAGGGCCGATCAGCGTTATTGTCTGCCCCTCTTCGTTGCAGTCGCCGAGGGCGCGCAGGCCAAGCGGGGCCAGCAATGCGGCAAGGGTCTCGGACAGGGAGACCGCGCCGCCCATTCAGTCCCGCGGCTGGCGGATGATCGAGCCTGCACCATGCTCGGTGAAGAGTTCAAGCAAGGTCGCATTCGGCAGCCGTCCGTCGAGGATCACGACGGCGCGCACACCCTTGTCGATTGCGTCGAGCGCGGTTTCCGTCTTGGGGATCATGCCACCGGCGATGGTGCCTTCGGCGGTCATCTGGCGCACCTGATCGGGGCTCAGCTGCGTGACGACATCGCCGTTGGCGTCCTTGACACCCGGCACGTCGGTCAGCAGCAGCAGGCGGTCCGCCTTGAGCGCACCTGCAATCGCACCGGCGGCGGTATCGCCGTTTACGTTGAAGGTTTCATTGGCATCCATCCCGGTCG
>CAZOMZ010000325.1:0-2068 GCA_964581065.1 uncultured Loktanella sp.
CGCTCTACACCGTCCTCTTCGGCGCGCTGATGCTGTCCAAGCTCCTGACCCTCTCCGGGCTTGCCGCCGGCGTCCTTGGGCTGGTGGAGGCCACGGGGCTGGAGGGCATGTGGCTGATCCTCGCCATCCTCGCGGTCTTCCTCGTGCTGGGCTGCGTGATGGATTCCATGGCGATCACCCTGATCTTCGTGCCGCTCTTCGCACCGATCGTGGTGGCCGAGGGGTTCGATCTGGTCTGGTTCGGGATCATCGTCATCGTCGTGACCGAGATCGCATTGATCACGCCGCCCGTGGGCATGAATGTATTTGTCCTCAAGGCCGTGTTGCCAGACGTTCCGGTTGCCCGGATCTTCAAGGGGCTGGTCCCGTTTGTCGGCGTTGACCTGATCCGCCTTGCGATCCTGCTTGGCTTTCCGGCCATCACCTTGTGGCTGGGCAGCACGGCGGGATGAGCGTCGCACGGCGCCTGGACCATTACCAACAGCGACAGTTCAACCAGACGCACGCCACGTCCGCTTGGTGGCCTGCGTCTGGTGGTCCTTGTGTCACTGACGCAAGCCTCTCTTGATCGAGCTACTCCCCGATCGCTGGACAGGATCTGGCGTAAACCAAGCTACTCTTTGCGCATGCTGATCGGGTTGGGTTTCGTCTTTTTCAAGCCAATACACCACGGCGGGTGGCCTGCCTCCAAGGGCTGAGCGTGGGCGTTGGTGATTGCACTCTTGGGCGCGCCCGATGACGATCTGTCATCGAAGTAACCCACACCACTCGCAGCACGCGGCTTCCTTCATGAAGCCAGTTGCTCGAACAGGCGCGCTACAGCCTCGGCCCCTGGATCGACATTGCCGTAGAGCTGTTCGGCATTGATGTAGGCCGCCCGCCCGGCCTTGGCCTTGCGGATATGGGCGGTTTCGGCGGCCCCTTCACGCGCGGCGGCTGCCGCCTTGGCCAAACCGCTGGCCTCAAGCTGGTCGAGCGCCGGTTTCAGCGCATCGACCATCGTGCGGTCCCCCAGTGCCGCACCGCCGATTTTCTGCATTCGGGCCAGCCCCGCCTGCAGGGCTGCGACCAAGCTCAGGCCGCTTGACGATGCATCGCCCGCCGCGGTGAAGAAGATTGCGAGGAGAACGCCCGAGGACCCGCCCATGGTCTGGGACAATTCCTGCCCGATGGCCCGGAACAGCTGCGTGTGATCCGCGAGCGGCAAACGGTCGAGTGCCCCAAGCAGTGCCCGCGCCGCGCCGGCGAGCGTGGAGCCGGTATCACCATCCCCCGATTTCGCATCGAGCGCGTTCAGATCAGCCTCGGCCTGGATCAGGATCTGACAGCAGCGCGTGATGAACTCCGCCGTCGCCTTGTGCTCGGAGGGGATCGGCTGGATCGGGCGCAGGCCGTCCGGCAATTCGATCACCCGCACCGGCTTGATGGACTTGCATCCGGGCCAGGCCGATGGACCGCAGGGCGCGCTGAGCCAGGCGTGATCTTCGGGACTCAGCCTGTAAACCGAAACAGAAAAGCCGCGCATGTCGAGCGAGGTCATCATGGCTGCCGGACCAACGATGAGTTGCAGTTGATCCCCGATGACGGATTTCACCAGATCATTGGCAAGGATCGACATTTCCAGCTCGGTCGCACCGCCCAGATTGTTCAGAAGCACGACGTGCGATCCGGTTTCCATGACCGAGGCCAGCTTGGCCGTGACGGCGGCCATCGCCTGCTCGGCATTGTGATAGTCAATCTGCTGCACCCCGGCCTCACCATGGATGCCAAGACCCAGCTCGGCCTTTCCGGCGGCCACCCGGTGTTCCTTGGGCGAGCCGGGCACCGTGCAGGTATCGAGCGACATGCCGATGGAACTGGTCCCCCGGATCACCCGCTCAGCGGCGGCAGTGATGTCCTCGAGCGAGGCACCGCTTTCGGCCATCGCGCCCGCGATCTTGTGCACGAATAGCGTGCCCGCGACCCCTCGCGACTGCGGCAGGTCGGGCAGCGCGATGTCGTCATCGACGATGACCATGTTGACCTTGAGCCCGAAGGCTCGGGCCCGTTCGGCAGCCAATCCGAAGTT
>CAZOMZ010000326.1:0-2065 GCA_964581065.1 uncultured Loktanella sp.
TCCGTGGCGGTGCCACGATCAGCGACCGCTGGCCCTTTCCGATCGGGGCCACAAGATCGATGATCCGGGCCGAGCGGTCCTTAACCGTCGGGTCCTCGATTTCCATCTTCAGCCGCTCGTCAGGATAAAGCGGTGTGAGGTTGTCAAAGGCCACCTTGTGCTTTGCGCGCTCCGGATCTTCAAAGTTGATCCGTTCGACCGAGGTCAGCGCGAAATAGCGTTCGCTGTCGTTGGGCTCTTTCATCACGCCTTCAACGGTGTCGCCGGTGCGTAGCGAATACTGTCGGATCATGTCGGGCGAGACATAGATATCATCCGGACCCGGCAGATAGTTCGCTTCAGGCGAGCGCAGGAAACCGAAACCGTCCTGAAGGACCTCCAGCACGCCGTCACCGCCGATGACCCATTCCTCATCCGCACGCTCTTTCAGGATGGCGAACATCATGTCGCCCTTCCGCATGGTCGAGGCGTTCTCGATCTCAAGCTCTTCGGCCATCGCCAAAAGGTCTTTGGGGCTTTGCGCTTTGAGATCAGCAAGGTTCAGACGGTGTTGGGACATGACAAATTCCACAAGCCACCCGCAGGCGGCGCTTTCAGAGCTAAGATCGGAAGTCTACTTTCCCGGACGGGAAGTTCTGCCAGACATAAGCCTGGCTGCTAGCTGAGTCAATCAGCGCTTCAGAACGGCCGCACAACCACCGCAACCACGATAAAGAACATCAGGATCGTCGGCACTTCGTTGAAGATCCGGTATTGCCGCCCTGTCCGCGTGTTCTGGCCGGCCGCAAACTCTTTCCGGCGTGCAGCCATCCACATGTGTGACCACGTCATCGCAACAACAGCTGCGATCTTTACCCACGACCACACCGCACCCCAGTCAAAAGCACCAAGCCCGATCATCACCAGACCAGCCCCCCAAGCGACGATCATCGCAGGGTTCATGATCACCCGCAGGAGCTTTTCTTCCATCACCTGAAACGTCTGATCAAGCTCTGATCCCACTGTCGCCCGCTCTGCGTGATAGACAAACAGCCTTGGCAGATAGAACAGACCTGCCATCCAGGCGATCACCGCCATGATATGCAAAGCCTTGATCCAAGGGTAAATTGCAAAAAGCATATCCGACATCGGGTATTCATCCTTCTTTGCCTTCTTCTTTCATAAATGAATAAAGAAAGAAAAGATGATGTTGTTGTTAGGGGATCGATATCCTGTGGATTGTTCATTCATCCGCAGAGTTATCCCAAGGTCGCGACTCCTCGCCGAATAACATTATTGCGCGAGGAAAGATTTTTCCTTATTGAAAATCAGACTGTTATGGCCTTTCGGTGGCCCTTGAGTTTCCATACGTGATCTGCTGACTTCCTTGACCCACGAGATTCGTCCACAGGCTGGTGTTTTCCTTCTCCACCGTGGAAAATGCAGGGTGTCCGCGGCTGGGTCGTGCCGGTTCTTCACAAGCTGGCACAGCGCCCTAGTTTTCCGCAGACATAGCCGCAGCCGCACACAAAGTTTCTCCCGAAGGTTATCCACATGACAGACCGCATCATTCTGGCATCCGGCTCCGAAATACGCGCCCAGCTTTTGCGAAATGCGGGCGTTTCGGTTGATGTGGTGCCTGCGCGGATCGATGAAGATGCCGTGCGCGCCTCGCTCGAAGCCGAAGGGGCCACACCACGCGACGTGGCCGATACGCTGGCCGAGCTGAAGGCGCAACGTATCGCCGCCAAGCATCCCGAAGCGCTGGTGATCGGGTGCGATCAGGTTCTGGCATTCGGCCAGCAAATCCTTGCCAAACCCGACACACCGGAACAGGCGCTTGCGCAACTCTCTGCTTTGCGCGGCCAAAAACACCAGCTGCTGTCGGCGGCTGTCATCTATGGCGAGGGCAAGCCACTCTGGCGGCACGTGGGCGTTGTCCGTCTGCATATGCGCGACGCGAGCGATGCCTATCTTGCCGACTATATTGACCGCAACTGGGACAGCATTCGCCACGCTGTCGGGGCCTACAAGCTTGAAGAAGAAGGAGTGCGACTTTTTACACGCATTGAAGGAGATTATTTCA
>CAZOMZ010000327.1:0-2051 GCA_964581065.1 uncultured Loktanella sp.
CCGCCAATGTCAACCTTCTGGATCTTCTGATCATCGCCGATGCGCTGCGCCGCTCGTCCGCGGCACGCATCACCGCCGTGATCCCCTACTTTGGCTATGCCCGTCAGGATCGCCGCTCGAAGGCCCGCACACCGATCACGGCCAAGCTGGTCTCGAATATGATTGTTGAAGCAGGCATTGAACGCGTTTTGACCCTGGATTTGCACGCCACGCAGATTCAGGGTTTTTTCGATATTCCGGTGGACAACCTCTATGCCTCACCGATCTACGCACTGGATGCGATGCATAATTTCCGCGGCCGGATGGACGAGGTCATGGTGGTCTCGCCTGACGTGGGCGGTGTGGCGCGCGCCCGCGATCTGGCGCAACGGATCGGCGCGCCTCTGTCGATCGTGGATAAACGTCGCGGCAAGCCCGGTGAAGTGGCGGAAATGACCGTGATCGGTGACGTCAAAGACAAGGTCTGCGTGATCGTGGATGACATCGTCGATACCGCCGGCACGCTGTGCAAGGCCGCCGAGGTTCTCATGGAGAACGGCGCCAAAGAGGTGCACGCCTATATCACCCACGGTGTCCTGTCGGGGCCAGCGGTCGATCGTGTGTCAAAGTCCGTCATGAAGTCGCTGGTCATTACCGATACGATTCAGGCAACCGAGGCCGTCAAAGGCTGCAAAAACATCCGAATCGTGCCGACTGCCCCGATGTTTGCGCAGGCCATCCTCAATACATGGAACGGCACGTCGGTGTCGTCGCTGTTCGATCACAAGACGCTGGGGCCGATTTACGAAGGTCTCTACGCAGCAGAGTAGCGCGGTGCCCCCCGCACGACGGGATCACGCAACCTAGCTGCGTTTCGGTGTATATTGCGCCTGCGTGTGGCTGGGCATGCGTGACCGGATCATGTCCATCAGTCCCGAACCGGCAGGCTCGGGTGCGGCGGATGCCGGTGCAGGTGCAGGTTGGCTGGGCCGTGTCGGGCGATTGGGGATTGTCGATGTCTTCTTGTCAAAGACTGCAACCGCATTGCCGACGACGATCTGCATCAAGTCCTTGGGTTTTTCGCAATCAAAATACTCGACCCAAAGATCATCCGCACCATTCCACCGCAAGAGCGGCGCGTAGCGCTTGTCGAACTCGGAGCCGAGGGTGAACTGGTCCCAAGATTTGGGGAGGGATTCCGACCTTAACAGGTGATCGCTGAGTGCGTTGAGGACCACCATCGAGATGTTCAGATCATCGTAGGTCGTCTGGTCGTCACGATCGAGATCGCCGGAACCTTCATATCGTTGCATCGCCGAGCGGGTTGCTTTCCGCTGTTCCTTGAGCTTCTTGAGAGCCTTGGATTTGAGGAGCTCTGCGCGCCGATTGCTTACTTCAATAATGCTAATAACCATAAAAACAGACAGTCTAATAATATTGCTGCAAGGCAACTATACGCGTCTTAACGGCAAATGTCTCGGCTTTTTGGCGAGTCTGCCCAAAAGGAAAGGCTGCTAGCCCGTCTTGGCGCCCCTTCAGTAAAGCTCCCAATCATCCTCGTGCGGTAGTTCGCCAATGGCGGTCCATGCGACCCGGATACGCGCAACTTGCGTGTCGCTCCACGTGCGGAAAACAATTTCGAACCCTTCGGTCGTGATCTTCTCTGCCTGCACGTCGGCACGAATGTTGGATTTGTTCGAGATATCCCACATGGATATCGAGACCTGCACATGTGGCGGCGCCTTGAAGCTGGCCGAGAATTGCACGCTCTCGCGCGATTGCCGCGGGCCTTCGCCGCGCCACATCTGCCCGTCGTCTTCGAAATCCGAAAACATCACGGTCTCGCCGTGATCGATGCCAACAATGCCACTGTTTAATCTACGCATAAGATCAGAGTCTGCTCCGCCGTATCTGCCGATCCCCTCTAGCACAGAGAAATGCCACCGTCGCGCATGTCGGCCAATACTAAGGTTTGGTTAATAAATAGAGTCTAAATGTTTGCGAATTGGTTAAGCCAGTTTGGAGGCAAAAAGACAATGCCAGACATCGTTTTGCGGTTCTTTGCCACAGCA
>CAZOMZ010000328.1:0-2047 GCA_964581065.1 uncultured Loktanella sp.
CGAGGACGGGTTCGAGAACCTGACGACCTACCCCTTTGATCCGGCGCTTATGGGGCAGACCTAGTCACGGCGCATCTCACCCATCCAATAACACATCGGCCAGCACACCCAGATGATCCGACCCCAACAGCGGCCGGTAGCTGGCGGTCCCGCCTCCCGGCGCATGGATGTGATCAAGAAAGAGCGGCACATCGTCCAGGCTGAACGTCGGCCGGAGCGGCTGCGCCAGTCGCGTGCCCCCTGCCCGTTGCATGGACTTCACACTGGCGGCCCACGGAAAGATGTTGAAATCGCCCGCCATGACGACCGGCGCGTCCTCCATCTCGACCAGCCGGTCATAGGCCGCGTCTGCCGCGCGGGCATTCTCGTAGGGATAAGGCCACGGCAGATGGACCGAGGCCACCCAAACCGCGCGACCGTCATGCATGATACGCCCTGCAGCAAGGGCGCGCCGGTCCGAACAAACCACCCCGGCCAGAGGCACGCGGCTGAGCACGGCAATTCCGCTCCAACCGGAGGGTCTGCAAAGGTGCTGGTGCGGATAGGTGTCGGCCAGCGCTGCAAGGATCGTGTTGTTCCGGTCCGACACCTCTTGCAGCATCACGACATCAGCATCGCTCTCGCGGATATCATCCGCCAGTGCGGCAAGCTGGTTGTTCCGGTACCACAGGTTCTTGGAATAGACGCGGAGCGTGCCACCGTCATTGCCGGGCAGAAACAAGGGAGCCGTCGTCGAAATCCCTGCGATGGCGCTTGCCAGCAGTGCCCACCGCATCCGGCGCGTGACCGGCAAGACCACCGCCAAAAGACAAATCAACGCCGCCACAGGGCGCACCAGCGACAACGTATCCAGCGCCGGATGCACGCGCCCCGCAAAGCCCAAGACCACCCCAAGACACAAACAAAGGGCGACCGCAGCCAGCAAGGCTTTCACAATGGGCATTGCGGTAACATCTCTCACCTTGCCGCGACCGGCTGGAATAATCGTTGTGTGACACCGCCCGTCGGCCCATGTCATGCTCCTACTATTGAAGACCAAGACAGAAAGGTCACGTCCATGCCGACAGAAAAGCTGACTTTCGAGGGCCATGCAGGCCATGCGCTTGCCGCGCGACTGGACATGCCCAATGGCCCCCATCTTGCGACGGCCCTTTTTGCCCATTGCTTTACCTGTTCCAAGGACCTGACCGCTGCGCGCCGGATCGCCGGGCGTCTGGCGGCCATGGGGATCGCCGTTCTGCGGTTCGACTTTACCGGCCTCGGTCATTCCGAAGGCGAATTCGAGAACACCAGCTTTACCTCGAACGTCGCAGACCTTGTCGCCGCCGCAAAGGCACTCTCAGACCGCGGCATGGCCCCGTCGCTGATCATCGGGCACTCGCTTGGTGGCGCAGCGGTGCTCAAAGCCACCCCGCAAATCCCCAGCATCAAGGCCGCCGTCACCATCGGTGCGCCCTTCGATCCCGGTCACGTGACGCACAATTTCGCGCAAGCCATCCCCGAGATCGTGGATCAGGGCGTGGCCGAAGTGACCCTCGGCGGTCGCCCCTTCCGCATCGGCAAGGGTTTTGTCGAAGACGTCAGCAATGCCTCGTTGAAACAGGCCGTCGGCAAACTGGGTGCCGCCCTTCTGGTGCTGCACGCCCCGCGCGATGCGACCGTGGGGGTCGAGAATGCCTCCGAGATTTTCCTCGCCGCCAAACACCCAAAAAGCTTTGTCACGCTGGATGACGCCGATCACCTGATCACCAATCCCGCCGATGCGGAATACGCCGCCGATGTGATCGCCGCTTGGTCGAAACGCTACCTGTCCTTGCCAGAGCCCGAGAAGTCCGCCGCTGTCCCCGAAGGTGTGCTGCGGGTCACCGAAGCGGACGCCAATGGCTTTCTGCAGGACGTCCAGTCCGGCCCGCATCACGCGCTGGCCGATGAGCCCGCCAAGTTCGGTGGCACCAACAAGGGGCTGACGCCTTACGGCTTTGTCTCGGCGGGGCTCGGGGCCTGCACCTCGATGACGATCCGCATGTATGCGCGGCGCAAGGGCTGG
>CAZOMZ010000329.1:0-2030 GCA_964581065.1 uncultured Loktanella sp.
CCGGCTGCCCCTCGTCCACGCTGACGCTGAAGATGGGCATCGAGAACCTGCTGCGCCACTACATCCCCGAAGTGGTCGAGGTGCGGCCTGTTGCAGCCTGAGGCCATCATTCTGGCATTTGATACATCGGCGGCGCATTGCGCCGCCGCTTTGCTGTCGGGCGACCGGATTGTGACCCGTGTGGACGAAATGGCCAAAGGACAGGCCGAGCACCTGATGCCCATGCTGGAAGAGGTCTTGGCCTCCGAGGGTCTTGACTGGCGTGATCTGGACGGGATTGGCGTGGGTGTCGGACCGGGAAATTTTACCGGCATCCGGATTGCGGTTTCTGCGGCCCGCGGGTTGGCCTTGGGACTGGGAAAACCGGCGATCGGCGTGAACGGCTTTGATGTGCGGGCCCATGCGCAGACCCTGCCATTCACAGCCGAAATCCCGGCCCCGCGCGGGCAGGCCTATTTTCAGGACTTCAATGCAGACGGAACCGTGGGTGTGCCCTATCAGGGTTCGGCCACAGGGACACCAGACTTGCCGGCAGAGACATTGATCGCGGGCATCGCAAAGATCGCCGCCGCGCGGCTTGGCACAGCACATCCGCGCCCAACGCCGCTTTATGTCCGTAGCGCCGATGCCGCCCCGCCGCGCGATCCTGCGCCGGTGATCCTGCCATGACGCCAGAGGCCCTGGCCCGGACCCATGCGGCCGCGTTCAGCACGACCCGTGCATGGGACGCGGACGAGTTTGCAGCACTCCTTGCCGACCCAAACGCTTTCACCACCGGCGATCAGGCCAGCTTTGTCCTGATGCGCGTGATCGCTGACGAGGCCGAGATCCTGACCCTTGCCACAGCACCGGAGCACCGCCGCAACGGATTGGCGCGCGCGGCGCTGGTCCAAGCCGAAACCAAAGCCGCCCAACGGGGCGCCGCTGCGGTTTTTCTGGAGGTGGCCGAGGATAACGCAGCCGCGCGCGCGCTCTACGGCGGACTTGGCTATGCGCAGGTCGGTCGGCGCCCCGGCTACTACACGCCCAAAAATGGAGCACCGGTTGCAGCGCTTGTGCTGCGCAAGGATTTGGGCCCGAGGTGACCCTGCGTCATGAGGCAGCATCCGCCTATATTGTGGGCTCTGGCCTGTCGAAAACCCCAAAAAGCTGTTGATCTTCGCCCCAAGGCAAGGCCTTATCTAGCGATGACCGGACTCAGAAACGGCTCGGCTTTAATTGAGGGGGCATTTTGCCCGACATAACCTCGCGTAACGACCTGGGAGATTATCCAATGACACTTATGCAGAAATTCCTTGGCGCATCTGCTGCGCTGGCGCTCAGCGCCGGTGCTGCTGCAGCAGACCCCGCCATCCTGTTCGACCTTGGCGGCAAGTTCGACAAATCCTTTAACGAAAGCGCCTACAACGGTGCCGAGCGTTGGGCACAGGAAACCGGCGGCTCTTATGCCGAGGTTGAAATCCAGTCCGACGCCCAGCGTGAGCAGGCGATCCGCCGCTTTGCTGAATCCGGCGCCAACCCTATCGTGATGGCCGGCTTCTCGTGGGCGACACCGCTGGCCGAAGTGGCTGCGGACTATCCTGACACCAAGTTTGCGATCATCGACATGGTCGTGGATGCGCCAAACGTGCGTTCGGTAGTCTTTAACGAGCACGAAGGGTCTTACCTTGTCGGTATGATGGCCGCGATGGCATCCGAGACCGGCACCGTCTCCTTTGTGGGTGGCATGGACATCCCGCTGATCCGCCGCTTTGGCTGCGGCTATGCACAGGGCGTCAAGGCTGTGAACGCTGACGCAACCGTCATCGCCAACATGACCGGCACCACACCTGCCGCATGGAACGATCCGGTCAAAGGCTCGGAGCTGACACAAGCCCAGATCAGCCAGGGTTCTGACGTTGTCTTCGCTGCTGCCGGCGGCACAGGCGTTGGCGTTCTGCAGACGGCTGCCGATGAAGGCATCCTGTCGATCGGCGTGGACAGCAACCAGAACTACCTGCACCCGGGTCAGGTTCTGACCTCGATGATGA
>CAZOMZ010000330.1:0-2010 GCA_964581065.1 uncultured Loktanella sp.
CGACACGTCACCCCAAGGCATCACACGCAGCACTGCGCGCCCGACAGGCACGCCAAACCGCGCATTCTCTTCCATCCGGACTATGACCGTCGGCTCAGGCCTCGCACCTGATCTGCTGACCCTTCCGCAACCGGAAGGCGCTCGCGGGCTCATGGTTTCCCACATACCGCCGGTGGGGAATTCCGCCCCGCCCTGAGAATGCGCCCTGTCTGCCATCGCGGAATGTGGCGGGCAATAGAAATCCGTTGCAGGGGCTGTCCACGCGACTAGGCTGGCCATAGCAAGCGGAGGACAGGATGCGACTTTCAGGCAAACGCGCCATCGTCACAGGTGGCGGATCAGGCTTCGGCGCAGGCATCGCGCGCAAATTCGCCGCGGAAGGCGCGCAGGTCTATGTCGTCGACATCAACCTCGAGGCGGCATCAAGCATTGCCAAAGAGATCGGCGGCACCGCCTTGCAATGCGACGTGGGCGACGGGGCTTCGGTCACAGCACTGGCCGAACGGGTCCTTGCCGAAGGGCCGCTTGATATCCTCGTCAACAACGCAGGCGTCACCCACCTGCCCACCGCGATGGAGGACGTGACCGAAGACGACTTCGATCGCGTGACCCGCGTTAACATGAAGTCCGTCTACCTGACCGCCAAAGCCTTTGTCCCGCATTTCAAATCCCGCAAATCCGGCGCAATCCTGAACGTCGCCTCGACGGCAGGTGTCTCGCCCCGCCCGCGCCTGAACTGGTACAATGCCTCGAAAGGCTGGATGATCACCGCGACCAAGGCGATGGCGGTTGAGCTCGCACCTCACAGCGTGCGGGTGAATGCGATCAACCCAGTGGCGGGCGAAACACCGCTACTGTCGTCGTTCATGGGGGAGGACACGCCAGAAATGCGCGCCAAATTCCTTTCGACGATCCCCATCGGCCGCTTCTCAACCCCCGAGGACATGGGCAACGCCGCCTGTTTCCTCTGCTCGGACGAGGCCAGCATGATCACCGGTGTCGCGATGGAGGTCGACGGTGGCCGCTGCATCTAAGCCCGGCCCGCGCAACCTGATCACTGATGTGACAGGTCTGCGCGTCGGCAATGCCGAGGATCACGCGATCAAGACAGGCGCGACAGTCCTGACCGCCGACGCGCCCTTTACCGCCAGTGTGCACGTCATGGGTGGCGCGCCGGGCACAAAAGAGACAGATCTGCTCGCACCCGACAAGACGGTGCAAGACGTGGATGCACTGGTCCTCTCGGGAGGCTCTGCCTTCGGGCTGGATGCCTGTTCGGGTGTCATGGACGGGCTGCGCGCCATGGGACGCGGCTTTCCGGTGGGACCGATGCGGGTGCCAATCGTGCCGGGCGCGATCATCTTCGACCTGATCAACGGCGGCGCAAAGGATTGGGACGAGAACCCCTATCGTGCCTTGGGACGCGCAGCACTCGCGAATGCCGCGCAGGCGTTCGATATCGGCACTGCAGGCGCTGGAACAGGTGCAATGGCCGCGATGCAAAAGGGCGGGCTGGGGTCAGCCTCGCTGGTGCTGGAAGACGGCACTACCGTCGGTGCACTGGTGGTGGTCAACAGCCTTGGCAGCGTCACAACGCAGGGTGATCGCCATTTCTGGGCGGCCCCTTTCGAGATCGACGGCGAATTCGGCGGCGCAGGCCCCGACCCGCGCGGCGGTCATGTGACCCCCGACCCAAGCCGCAAATCACAAGCCATGCAACTGCATGCCGCCGCCGAGATGTCCAACACCACGATTGCCATTGTCGCCACGGATGCACCGCTGACCAAAACCCAATGCCACCGGCTGGCGATCACCGCACACGACGGCATGGCGCGAGCGATTGTCCCCGCCCATACGCCGCTCGACGGAGACCTCGTCTTCGGTGTCGCGACGGGCAAGGAGGGGGATGTGGACCTTGCCCAATTCGGTCGGATTGCCGATGCAGCAGCAACCTGTCTCGCCCGTGCAATCGCGCGCGGGGTTTATGCGGCGACCCCAGCCGAAAACGAT
>CAZOMZ010000331.1:0-2007 GCA_964581065.1 uncultured Loktanella sp.
GATGCCCGGTCTGATCGTGAAGATCGACGTGGCCGAAGGCGACGAGGTGCAGGAGGGCCAAGCGCTTTGCACTGTCGAGGCCATGAAGATGGAGAACATCCTGCGTGCCGAACGCAAGGGCACGGTCAAGAAGATCAACGCGGGCGCGGGCGACAGTCTGGCCGTGGATGATGTCATCATGGAGTTCGAATAGGGTGGGGTTTGCTGTCGCAATTACCTCGGTCCCTGCGGCCCAACGCGATCGCTTTCTGGCGAACGCGGGGTTGCAGGATTCAGGTGAGGCGGACAGCTACAACGAGACCCTGCTGAGCGGCGTGGAGTGGAACGGTCAGTATCTGACATGGCGCAATCTGCGCCTGACCAAGCGCCTTGCCTCTCCGTCCTACGACCAGATTTCAGACGGGGTGCAGCTTCTGACCTTGGAACTGCATGAAACATCCATGGGCGCGCAGGTGGCGCAATTCGACGATGGCAATCCGATCTGGTCCGCCTTTGGCGGGGATGAGGGCTATCTGACCGAAGGTCCGGTGCCGGTTGAGGAGCCTGCCCTGAAAGAGCTGTGCCGCGCGCGGAATGTGGCTGTCTTCGGTCCGGAAAAGGCAGCGCAATATGCCGCAGAGGACGACGGTTTCACCGATCCCTTTGCCATGGCGGTAGAGCTTTTTGTGGCGCAGACGGGCTTTCGCTACGACGCGCATGATGTCGAGGGCTTCACCGCACTTACCGGTGAAATGCCGTTCCCGAAACCATGGTGGAGGTTCTGGTGAGAGATTGGCTGACATATAGCGGTGTTTTTGCGCTCGGACTGGTCGTGGCCTACGGGCTCTATTTTATGGCGTTTCAGTTTGTGATGTCTGGCGCGATGCCCGTTTCAATGGCGGGCTTTGTCGGGTTGGTTCTGTTGTTGCCAATGCTGACAGGTGCTCTGGTGTTCGGGATCGTCTATCCGCGCCTGTCCGGGGTCGAGTTCACCGGTGCCGACTGGCTCAACGGTTTCGCATTTACTTTCGCAATCACCATCATGTGCACGGGCCTGATCCTGTCGCGCGCTATGGCGCAGTTGCCTGCAACAGTCCTGCTGGTCGCCCTTTTGTTCGTCGGAGGGCGCGTCTTGCTTGCGCGCAAACGCAATGACTAGAGCCCGCTACGGTTGCACGTCGCGCCGGTCGCGGATTTCCTGTTCGCGCAGGGGCATCTTGTCGATGGAGCGTGACAGCTCGCGCACCGACCAAGGGCTTGGCTTGCGCAAGGCCACACGCCCGTCCTTGGCCACCAGTGCCATCATGTATCCGCGCGGGCGCAGCTGGATGCGCAGGGCGGTTTCGGCGGATGGGTCGGTGTCTGTGATGATGATCACGTCGCGTTCGCCCAATTGGTCGATATCGGCCATGAGCAGGTCCATCTGCTGCCGGAAGCGCGGATCGTTCGGCGTATCGGCAAAAACCACGAGCGGGCGTAGCAGCCATTCCAGTTCCGCCGGATCGATCTCGGATGCATCAAAGATGGTCGTCGGTGCGGCCTGCCAGCGTTCATACACGCTGAGCACCTCACCCGCAGCCACTTCGGTTGTGCCAAGGTGTTCTTCGGCCAGCAGAGGCGCCGGCCCCAATGCGAGCACGGCTGCGACCAGCCCTGAAATCGTAAACTTCTTCATACCCAAGGATATAGAGCCGCCGCAGCCGAATGCTAAGGGGGCAGGCCAAATCCTTGATAACTTTTTCATGTTCCCCGCCGGAGGTGCGAATGTCTGACAAGAAAACCTGGGAAGAGATTGCCGCAAAAGAACTGCGGGGCAAGCCGCTTGAGGCGCTGACATGGGACACGCTGGAAGGCATTCCGGTGCAGCCGCTCTATACGGCTGAAGATGTGAAAGACCTGCCGCATCTGGGCGGCATTCCGGGGCAGGCCCCCTACACGCGCGGCGTGAAGGCCACGATGTATGCGGGCCGGCCATGGACGATCCGCCAGTATGCGGGGTTTTCGACGGCTGAGGAATCCAACGCGTTT
>CAZOMZ010000332.1:0-2003 GCA_964581065.1 uncultured Loktanella sp.
TGGCGATCAACGAAGTCAGCCTGCTGCGCGCGGGTCCGCAGGCGGCCAAATTGAAGATTACCGTGGATGGAAAACTGCGGATGAAGGAACTGGTCTGCGACGGTGCGCTGGTGGCGACACCTGCCGGATCGACCGCCTATAACTATTCGGCGCACGGGCCGATCCTGCCCATTGGGTCGGACGTGCTGGCGCTGACCGCCATGGCCGCCTTCCGCCCCCGCCGCTGGCGCGGGGCGCTATTGCCGAAGAGGGCCGTGGTGCGGTTTGACGTGATTAACCCCAGCAAGCGGCCCGTCATGGCAGATGCCGATGGCGAAAGCGTGCGCGATGTGGTGAGCGTGGAAATCCGGTCGGAGCCAAGTATCCGGCATCGGATCTTGTTCGATCCGGGGCACGGGTTGGAGGAGCGGCTGATCAGAGAGCAATTCGCCTAAGCCGCCTAAGGCTCTGCCTTCTCAGATGTTCCCGCACCGAAACCCATTTCCACCTGCCAGATACGCCCGAAGGCCCAGTACCAGAAATGGATGCCGGCGAAGCCGCCAAAAAAGACCCCAACCAGTAGCCCCGCGCCAAGACCCAATTCGGCGATCATGGGGATGCTGATCAGGACCGTCGCAACGATTGGCGCGACGGGGAAAACAACTTCGGCCTGCATGATCGCGAGGACGAGCCAGATACCCAGCACGATCATCGTGAGCAGCAATGCGAGCAGCGCGCCATAGATCATCAGAATGACCAGTGTTTCCCCGAGATCAAAAACCGCGCTTCCAAAGAACGCACTCGGCAACTCGGCGATGAACAAAAGCAGTGTGCCTGCGACATAGGTCGCAAAACAGCCGCGCAGTATGTCCCTGAATTGAGCCACGTCGTTGAACCTTTGCAATGGGCTCAGTCAATAGTGGCAACCCAGTCCACATCGAGAGCGGCTTGATAATCCGCCCCATAGGCGACAATGCCAAGACTGCGAATGTCGGACGGGCGGAATTGTGCTGAAAGCCCGCCTTGAGGGGTGAAATCCGCCCATGGCAGGGTGATGTCCTGCCATGTTCCATCGGTTTCGAATGAGGCTTGGTAATACTGCCACGGTCTGCGGGCGGTCACGGGGCCGAGATGGATGTAGTAACGTGCGCCGTTGCCGCGCAGCCGCAAGGAGATCCCTTTGGTGGTGTCGGGGAGGGTTTCGGCCAGCGTTGTGCGGATCTGGATAAAGCCGCCATTGTTGGCTGTGCTGACCGTTCCACGCAGCTGTGCAAAGGTCGTGTCACCCTCGCGCCCTAGACCCGCCCCACCCTCAGACACACCGCCCATTACGCGGTCGCTGGTATAGCGCCAGCGCTCGCGGGCATCGTCATTGAAGTCCTCGATCAGCATCGGCTCTGCTCCGGCTGTGGTCGCTAAAAGAAACAAGGTCAGGATCATACGCATGACCCTGACCTAGTTTCCAATGCTGCTTTGCCAATGGCAGAGGCTATCCGCCCGCGTAGCCCAAGGGCTTCAGCGCTTCCTTGATCTCATCCAAGATCGCCGGATCATCAATGGTCGCGGGCATCTTGAAGTCTTCGCCGTCGGCGATCTTCACCATCGTCCCGCGCAGGATTTTGCCTGACCGCGTCTTGGGCAGACGATCCACCACGGCCACCAGCTTGAATGCGGCAACCGGCCCGATTGTGTCACGCACGCGTTTGACGACCTCTTTGCCGATCTCGGCCTCGTCACGGTCGCAGCCCTTGTTCAGGCAGACAAAACCCATGGGCAGTTGCCCTTTCAGCTCATCCGTCACGCCAATCACCGCGCACTCGGCAACGTCGGGGTGCCCTGCGATCACTTCTTCCATCTGACCCGTCGACAGGCGGTGGCCCGCCACATTGATGACGTCATCGGTGCGCGCCATGATGTAAAGATAGCCGTCCTCGTCGATCATCCCCGCATCGCCCGTCTCGTAATAGCCGGGGAAGGTGTTGAGATAGGATTTCTTGAACCGTTCCTCGGCATGCCAGAGGGTT
>CAZOMZ010000333.1:0-2002 GCA_964581065.1 uncultured Loktanella sp.
GACCGGAGACGGGGATTTTCATTCTGATCGTCACAGGGATCGGCATCACCTCGTGGATGCAGACCGCACGGATCGTGCGCGGCGACGTGATCTCGCTGAAAGAGCGCGAGTTCGTGCTGGCGGCCCGTTCCATCGGCACCCCGCCCCGCCGGATGATCACACGGCATGTCCTGCCCAACGTCATGTCACCGATCATGGTCTCGGCCACGCTCGGCCTTGCCACGGCGATCATCACCGAACGTGCGCTGTCCTTCCTTGGCGTCGGCTTCCCGTCGGACTTCCCCACATGGGGCAAGATCCTGTTCGACAGCGTTGACCGCATGGTCGCTTTCCCCGAGCGCGTGCTCTGGCCCGGCCTCGCGATCTCGTTGACGGTGCTGGCGGTGAACTATATCGGCGACGGTCTGCGCGACGCGCTTGACCCACGGATCAGGGGGCTGTGAGGCTGCGACACGCTGACACTTGATTATTCCGACAAAAACAATCAGAAAAAGGGTGGCGCCAACGGGCCACCCTTTTTTGTCGGAGACTTCAGAAAATGAGCAAGACGCCTTCGCCTTGTATCGACGTTTGCAAATACAAGCGGCAAGGTCATTGCATTGGCTGCGGCATGACCAAAGCGCAGAAGTCGCTGTTCAAGTCACTCAAGAAGGACAAACACAAAGAGGCGTTCGTTGACATGCTGGTCACTCAGCAAGAGGCGATGGGCAAGTTCGAACACTGGCGCAAAGCCTACAAAAAGAAATGCGCCAAAAAAGGCGCATCCCTTCCGAAAGATTTGGCTGCCTGAAATCAGCGCAAATGTGAGCGCAGGAACCACGCGAATTTTTCGTGGGTCTGACCGCGCGCAATGCAAAGGTCTTCGGTCAGCGTGTCGCCATGCTCGGCCGCCAGTTCACCGGCAGCGGCCAGAGTCGCCGCAAGCGTTTCCTGCGCGTCCTGCATCGCCTTGATCATTTCCTTGTCCGAGGCGTGGCCATCATGCTCGGCAATCTTGGACCGCTTGAGCATCCCTGCCAGCGTTCCTTCGGCGTGGGCGTCAAGTGCCTTCACACGTTCGGCCAGATCATCCTGTGCGACGAAGTGGTCTTCGTAGATCTTCTGAAACAGGTCGTGCAGCGGACCAAAACCCATCCCGGTGACGTTCCAGTGAAAGTTCTGAGCAAGCATCGTCGTCACAGCAGTTTCGGCAACGCATTGATTGAGCGCATCGGCAATCGCTTCCTTTGCGGTAGGGCTCAGGTCAGTGGCAGTTTGGGTCATGGTCGTCTCGCTTTCACTTTTCTCGTTAGTGGCGAGAGTTTAGATCGGTTCTAAGTTTTGTCCAGACTGTAAACCGCACGGCACATCAGAAAGTGTAAACTTGACGCGCGCTCTTTCGTCATCCGGCTGAGCATCGCAAAGCGATAGCGGGCCTCGTCCCCCTGTCTGATCGCGTCAAAGACATTGGCCAGCCAGAGTTCGTCAAAGCTTGGTTCTGTGGCGGATGGTTCGTGAAAGCGCAGACGCCGCCCCAGCGCCTTTGGCAGCGCCGCCATCAGCTCTGTCATCGGGTCACCGGATGTAACGCCCGACAGCCGCGCCTTGCGTCCCGCATCGCGCAGCAGCGGCGATGTGGGCCGCGAGACGGGTGCGACCGCGCGTTCCGGTGTGATGTCTGCAAAGGCTACCTGCGCCATGAGTCGCTCCTATTTCCGACTTTTATAGTCGGGTTTAAGGAGCGACGCAATTGATGCGCTTGTGGCCCAAGGTCGCAGCCCCCAGCACAGCCCTTTCAAACAAAAAGAGAGGGCCGATGGCCCTCTCTTTGCTTTGGTGTCGGACTGGTTTTAGTCGATCTTCGGCAGCAGCTCGTCCAGTGACTTTTTCGCGTCACCGTAGAACATGCGCGTGTTCTCTTTGTAGAACAGCGGGTTCTCGATGCCTGAATAGCCGGTGCCCTGCCCGCGCTTGGAGACAAACACCTGCTTGGCCTTCCAGCATTCCAGCACCGGCATGCCCG
>CAZOMZ010000334.1:0-1995 GCA_964581065.1 uncultured Loktanella sp.
GGCAGGATGCCCCGGCCTCCGCCGCCTCGATCCCGCGTTTGTAGTGGAAATGGATGTCCGCCACGATCGGCACCGAGACTTCAGGCACAATCTGCTTTAGCGCGGCGCTGGATGCTTCGTCAGGGACCGAGATACGCACAATGTCGGCACCCGCATCCGCCGCGGCCTGCACCTGCGCAATTGTCGCCTTCACATCCGTCGTCAGCGTGTTCGTCATTGTCTGAACGGAAATCGGCGCATCCCCCCCGACCGGCACATTGCCCACCATGATCTGACGGGATTTGCGGCGGTAAATATTGCGCCACGGACGAATGTGGTTGAGAGACATCTGTTCGCTTCCTGATGCGTTCGTTCACGGCCAACTTAGGGCGCAGGCCGCACTACAGCAAGGCGAAGCTAGAAGGATTACTGGCCCGTGGCCACTTCGGCGACGTTGACGATCTCGGCCAGATCAACATCAGCCTCCAGATCGGCAATCTGATAGGTCTCGGTCAGGCTCTCGGCGGTCAGTTCGACGTTCGAGGTCACAACGCCGCTTGGTCCAACCGGACCGTAATGCACGCCATTGACTGCAAAATACATCGCACCGCTTTCGCCCACACGCAGGCTGGCCGGTTCTTCGGTTGCAGGGACAATGAAATTCTCGCCGGGTTCCATCACGCCTTCGAAAATGATGGTCCCGTCGGCCGACTGGACACGCACCCAGGCAGGACGCACAGCAACCAGTTGCAATTCGGGAACAGGCGGTTCGACCACCTGAATAGCGGGGGCATCAGGCACCACAGGATCAAGTGCCGCAAGAACCGATGGCTCGACAGGCCGGACCTCCGGCGCAAAGGCCCCGATATTTGACGGAGACAATGTCGAAATCGGCGCATCACGCGCAACCAGCACAGGCACATCCAACGCCTGCGGGCGGTAAAGACGGTCCATCACATCAAAAGACGGGGTCTGCAGATCAGCAAGCGCATCGCTTGGTTCAATCGCATTGCCTGCCCCGGCCAGCGGATCGAGCTCGGACAGAACGACAGGTGTTTGGTCAATTGGCGCAAACTGGACTTTCTGCACTTCCTGCAAAACGGTCCAGCCGCCATAGCCCAGACCCGCGATCAGTGTCAGCAGGACCAGCGACGACCCGATGGCGCGCGGTTCGATCCGCGACAGAACGGCGTCACCAGCAGGGATGAAAGGTGTCGCCGACGATTTGAAGATATCCTTGCCCAAAGGCGCCGCAGCAGGATCATAACTCTTGGATTTGCGGGTCGAGGCCTGCGCCGACATGCCATGTGCTGTGGCAAAACCGCTTTCATCGCAGAAGGCCGCATAAGCCTGATCGGGGTCCATATTGAGGTAGCGCGCATAAGAGCGCACATAGCCCGCGATAAACCCCGGAGTGTCAAAGGCTGTTGGATCGGCGTTCTCGATTGCTGCAATATAGGCCGCTTTGATCTTCAGCTCGCGCTGCACATCCAGCAGGCTCTTGCCCATCGTCGCACGCTCGCCGCGCATGAGGTCGCCAAGACGCACCTCATAGTCGTCGAAACCTTTGGTTGCGACTTTCCCTTCCGCGTCATCGCGTTTGAAGGATTTACCAATCATCGACTGTCCCGTCGCCTACTGCCCCTAGGCACCCGGGTCTCTTCGAATCAACGATTTAAGGGCGCCTAACGGGAAATTAACACGATGCAACGAGTTATGCACAGGCAGAAATGTGTTAGCCCGCCAGTTCAGCGCGATTCAGCGCACAATGTGACCACAACCCGTCCAAAGCGCCCACAAGCGCATCCATTTCACGCGGACCATGAACCGGCGACGGTGTAAAGCGCAGACGCTCGGTTCCGCGTGGCACGGTGGGGAAGTTGATCGGCTGCACGTAGATACCGAATTCCGCCAGCAACATGTCAGACAGCTTTTTTGTATGCACCGGATCGCCAACGATCAGCGGCACGATGTGGCTGCCGTGGTCGATGATCGGCAAACCCAGCCCCTTCAGCC
>CAZOMZ010000335.1:0-1958 GCA_964581065.1 uncultured Loktanella sp.
TCGCGCGGGATCACACCCAGATCGGCCATCGCATCGCAGGCATGCGCCTCGATCTCGTACCAGATGCGGAACTTGGTGGCCGGTTCCCAGATGGCGGTCATTTCCGGGCGAGAATAGCGAGGGATCATGGGGGCAACCTTTTTTCAGGGTGGGCTTCGGATTTCACCCGCGTCATAAGGGGGGAGACCCCGAGCCTCAAGGGAGAGATGACATGAAACGCGCATTGCTTGTGGCACTTTGCCTGCCAAGCCTGCTTTGGGCGGAGGATTGGCGCATGTTGTCGGGCGACGAGATCACCGATGCGCTGACCGACAAGCATCTTGTCTTCACCTCGGCCGAGCAATGGTTCTACCCGTCGGGCCGGACGCTCTACAATGCGGGGCAGGACAGTTGGGGTTATTGGGCGGTGCGCGATGACCGCTATTGCAGCCAATGGCCACCGTCAGACACATGGGACTGCTATGACGTGGCCGTGCATGGCATGGTGGTGCGCTTTATCGCTGATGACGGGTCGACCTCTGACGGGGTATACGTGCGGTGAAACTGTCGGCCGGAGATTTTCTCGGGCAGTGGCGGATCATGCGCGAGATTACGGATTTCCGTATCCTTGAAAGCGGATCGCTGGAAGGCGAGGCGCAGTTTACCGCGCAGGATGGCGGATTGCTTTATACCGAACGCGGCACCCTGCGGTTTGCCGGTGGTGCCCCGATGGTGGCCGAACGCAGCTATCTGTGGTCCTTTGCCGACGACGCGGTCCATGTGGCCTATGCCGATGGCGCGCCGTTCCACAGTTTTGCACTGACAGGCGGGCCCGAGGCCACGCCCCATCTTTGCGGTGCAGATATGTATCGCGGGATCTATTCCTTTGTCGCCTTTCCCGACTGGCAGGTGACGTGGACGGTCAAGGGGCCGCGCAAGGATTATCGGTCGGTCACGTGCTATACCCGCGCGTGATAGCGCCAACGTCCTTGCGCCGCGTCGCAGCATCAGGCAATAAATGCGGCATGTAGTCGACAACAAGGGAGAGCGCCTATGGCCCTCGCACTGAATGATAGAGTTTTGACCGAAGCCTTTGGCCCCACAGAAGGCACCGCGCTGCGCGTCAAGCAGGTGGTGATGGTGGTGCTGGGCATCATGGTTCTGGCGATTGCCGCCAAGATCAAGATCCCCATGTGGCCCGTGCCAATCACGATGGGCACATTCGCTGTCCTGACCATCGGTGCTGCCTATGGCCCGACATTGGGGCTGACCACGATCCTTGGATATATGATCATCGGCGCCTTGGGTTTTGACGTTTTTGCAGGCTCGTCTGCCGAAGCTTATGGCCTGACCTATATGATGGGTGGCACCGGCGGCTATCTGGTGGGCTATGTTCTGGCGACACTGGCACTCGGTTACCTCGCCCGCGCTGGCTGGGACCGTTCGATGGGCAAGATGGCACTGGCCATGCTGGTCGGTAACGCGCTGATCTATCTGCCCGGCGTGGCTTGGCTGGGTGTGCTTTACGGCTGGGACCAGCCGATCCTGCAGTGGGGTCTGACACCTTTCCTGATCGGTGATGCGATCAAGCTGGGTCTGGCGGCGCTGCTGCTGCCTGCGGTCTGGAAGATGGTGGGCGACGCCCGCAAGTAAACCTTGCACAACACGGAAACCAGAAAGGCGCTGCGATCATCCGCAGCGCCTTTTTTCATGCCAGTTGGGTGGCGACGGTCGATGACCGTTCCAGCGTCCGGTGCACGGGGCATTTGTCGGCAATTTCGAGCAGGCGCTGGCGCTGGTCGTCGCTCAGATCGCCCTCCAGCGTGATCAGCCGTTCGAAGTGATCGACCTTTGCGCCGGGATCGGCGGCGTCGGTGGCGTGTTCCTTGGCGTGTTTGATGTCAACGCTGACGCCGGTCAGCGCCCAGCCCTTGCGCCGCGCATACATGCGGATCGTCATCGAGGTGCAGGCCCCGAGC
>CAZOMZ010000336.1:0-1956 GCA_964581065.1 uncultured Loktanella sp.
CTGTCGCGACCGCATCCATCTTGATGATGTGCCAGCCATAGCGCGTAAGGATGGGTTCTGCCGTGATGGCCCCTTCTGTCAGTTCGCGAAGCGCCGCTTCAAATTCTGGAACGGTATCTCCGGGGCCTTGTTGCCCCAACGCGCCACCGTTTACCTTAGAGCCACAATCACTTTCCCGAGCTGCCAGTTCTGCAAAGCCATTGGGATTTCCGAGTGCCTGCCCCGTGAGATCGACCGCACGTGCATGTGCCTGCGCTCGGGCACCCTCATCCCGGGGGTCGCAAGCGACGAGAATGTGGGAAACCTCCCAAAGTGGCGGGCTTCGGAACCGAAGCGGATCTTTTTCCCACTCCGCGCGAACGGATGCCACAGAAGGCGCTGAGACCACCACTGCTTCGTCGAGAAGGCCCCTGACAAGGGCCTCCTCGTCTGTTTCAAAACGGCCAGGGCCAACCTTCTGAACCTGCGCTGCGATACCACGCTTGCGTGCCTCCTGCAGAAGCAAAGTACGTACAGCGATGGCGTTGGCGGCTTTGCGCCAGGCTATTCCAGGCTTGCCCTTGGGCCCTTCGTGGTTCTGGGTTTCCGCTGCGACCTTCGCGGACGGCACCGTTTCACCGTTGACAACCAGATCAGGAAAAAGCGCATTCATGGGGTTTACTCCGCTGGCGTTGGTATTGCGTCAGATGAACCCGCACCTTTGCCGTCAGGCATCGGCTTCTTGCGCCCTTGAGGGACGACACCGACATTCTTCGGCAGGGGCTCTTGGCGACGGGAGCGAACGACCTGATAGCCTGTCCGTCCGAAAAGATACCGGAACGGCGCTGCAAAGCCTGACAGAATGTGCACAAGGCGCGTGAACGGGAACACCGCGATGATCAGAAGGCCAAGAACCAAGTGCAGCTTGAAGACGAGTGCCACATCAGCAATGTAACCTGCTGCAGCCCCGTCGAAGGTGAAGATTCCTTGCGCCCAAGACATGAACTTGACCATCTCGTGACCATCCAGGTGCCCAAGCGAGACGAAGATCGTGCCAAGGCCCAGCACCAGTTGAGCAATCAGCATGATCAAGATTGCATTGTCCCAGAAGCTGGAATTCTTTGCGATCCGCGGATCGGTCCACCGGCGATGGAAAAGCAAGATGCCCCCGATCAGCGCCGCTACGCCTGCAACACCGCCTGCGACGACGGCCAAGAGCTGCTTTGCGCCGTGGCTGATACCGATTGCATCGAAAATCCAGATTGGTGTCAGCAATCCGACAAGGTGACCAAAGAAAATCACCAAAACACCGACATGGAACAGAACAGAACCGATAATCAGTTGCTTGCGCCGCAGCATCTGCGAAGACGAGGACTTCCACGTAAACGGATCACGCTCGTATCGTGCGATGGACCCGATGATGCAAATCGCCAGCGCGATGTAAGGGAAGGTCCCAAAAAGAAACTGGTTCATGATAGCCTCCGTCATTCGGCCGCGTGTTGCGGTGCGGGGGTGATAGGTTGATCCATGCGCGACAGCATATCGCGCACTTGGGGGCATCCGGCATTGGGATCGGGACCGAAGCGGACCTCGGATTCCTCCCAGACCTTGTCGAGCGCTTCGAGATCATCGGGGTCCATTTCCGGTTCCTCGAGCAACTCTGCCACGGCTGCCCTGTCGGCCTTCGCGCCCGAAAGCTGCAACAAAGCGGCAAACGCGGCTCCGTATGGGCTTTGCCTACGGCAAAGCCGTGCGTTCAGAGCCTCCAGAATATGAGCCGCGTCGGCCAAGGTTTCCTGTGCCTCGACGAAGGGGCGCGTGGACAGGAATTCCAAGAGCATCGGCAGATGATCGGGCAGTTCCGAAGTCACAGGATCAAACCCTGCTTCACGATACATCTCGACCAGCGAGACCATCGCGCCGCCCCTGTCGCGGCTTTCGCCGTGAACATGCTCGAACAGGTTGAGCGACAGCGTG
>CAZOMZ010000337.1:0-1950 GCA_964581065.1 uncultured Loktanella sp.
AGCCAATGGTGGTGTCTGCGCCGTCAGACAATCGAGGCCGTGCTCGCGTTCACCAAATCCCGCCGTGATGTGATGCGTTTCTTCCGCACCACCTGGATCCCCGACGAGACGTTCTTTCAAACCCTCGTCCGCCATCTGGTGCCCGGACGCGAGATCGAGAACCGCACTCTCACCTTTCTGATGTTCTCGGACTACGGGATGCCGATTACTTTCTACAACGACCACTACGATCTGTTGCTCAGCCAGAACGGTCTTTTCGCCCGCAAGATCAGCGCCGAGGCAGATGATCTGCGTGACCGGCTGGGCGCGCTTTATGCCAGTGACCGGATGGACTTCACCGTCACTGGCGAGGGCCAGCGTCTGTTCGACTTTCTGACCAAGCGGGGTCGCGTCGGTCGCAGGTTTGCGCAGCGGTTCTGGGAGCGGGACACCACATTGGGCCGCAGCCGCGAGTTGCTGATCATCGCCTGCAAGAAATGGCATGTGGCCAAACGTCTGGTGGCTGCGATTAACCAGCACACCAACATTCCCGCACTGGAATACCTGTTCAACGAAGACCATACACCGCTGCCCGATCTGGGCGGCATCGAAAGCAGTCTGCACAAGCGCGGCCGCCATCGCCGTGCCACCATGCGGATGCTGTTCGACCACTATGACAGCGACCGTCTGGTGATCTGCCTTGATACCGCGAACCTAGAGCTGATCAGCGATTTCTTCTCTGACCGGGCCACCGTCCGCTTGCTCGAAATCGAATGCTCTTTTGATGACGACTATCTCGTCGGCCATGCCCGACGCGTCGGGCTTGCCGGTGACCAGACCAGCGATGCCACATTCGCGCGTCTTCTGCCGACGATCCGGTCCGACATGATCTTTGAGCGCGAAGCGATCCGCGACGCCAGTTTTGCCAATGTCACGCGCTTGCGCGAAACCGCGTCATTGGATGAGAATGCAGCAGCCATCGCCCGGTTTCTCAGCACCTCGCCCGAGGTGGCACGGCAACTGGCCGAAACACCCTATCTTTTTGTTGATTGAGGACAGACATGGACTTTGCCTACGACGATCAGAACATCTTTGCCAAAATCCTGCGCGGGGAAATTCCCAACAAGACAGTCTATGAGAATGATCATGCGCTGGCCTTCGAGGATATCGCCCCGCAAGCGCCCGTGCATGTGCTGGTGATCCCCAAGGGCCCTTACATGAGCCTTGACCATTTCGCCCGCGATGCCAGCGCCGATGAGCAGGCCGGCTTCATGCAGGCGATCGCCGAAGTCTGCCGGATCACTGGTCTCAAAGACGGATTCCGCGGTATCTCGAACACCCGTGTGCACGGGGTGCAGGAGGTTCCGCATTACCACATGCATATCCTGGGTGGTCGTCAGTTGGGTCGGATGCTTGCTGACTAGCCTTGTGTTTGTGGCTGCGGAAGGATGCCTCCGGCGGGAGTTTCCCGGGAGAAAGAAGTCAGCGCGATGAGGTGAGCGAGAGGAAGACGTCCTCCAGATGCGCCTCTTGCGTTTTCACATCCTTGATCGTGATGCCGGCGTCACGCACCAGTGACAGGATCGCATCTGCAGGGGTCGTCCCGCTCTGATAAGTAAAGGTCAGCGTCCCGTCGGTCCGTTTTTCGCCGCTGATATGATCGGGCAGGGCAGGCAGCGGGCAGTCGTTTTCCGGCGTGATCACCAGCGTCTTGCTGTCCAGCCGCCCCAGCAGGTTTGCGGTGCTGTCGCGGACGATGACTTCGCCATGGTTGATGATGGCGATGTCATCGCACATCTCTTCGGCTTCTTCGAGGTAATGCGTCGTCAGGATGATCGTCATCCCTTCCTCGTTCAGCTTGCGCACATTGGCCCAAAGCATATTCCGCAACTCGATATCGACGCCTGCGGTGGGTTCGTCCAGCACCAGAATTTGCGGCGAATGCACCAGCGCCTTGCCCAAAAGTAGCCG
>CAZOMZ010000338.1:0-1946 GCA_964581065.1 uncultured Loktanella sp.
CAGCGGTGGCTTTGATGATCACGGGATAGCCGATTTCCTCGCCGATCCGTTTGGCGTCGGCCAGTGTCGGGACGCCACCGTCAGAGCCGGGCACGCAAGGCACGCCGAGCGCCTTCATGGTGTCCTTGGCGGTGATCTTGTCGCCCATGACGCGGATATGTTCCGCGGTGGGGCCGATGAAGGTGATATCGTGGTCTTCGACCGCCTGCACAAAGGCCGCGTTCTCGGACAGAAAGCCGTAGCCGGGGTGGATCGCCTGCGCGCCTGTGATTTCACAGGCCGAGATGATCGCGGGGAAGGACAGATAGCTTTGCGCCGAGGAGGGCGGGCCGATGCAGATCGCTTCGTCTGCCATACGCACGTGCATGGCGTCAGCGTCTGCGGTCGAATGGACCGCCACGGATTTCACGCCCATCTCGCGGCAGGCGCGCACAACCCGCAGCGCAATCTCGCCTCGGTTTGCAATCAGGATTTTATCGAACATCGGCTGACCTTTATTCGATGATCACAAGGGGGGCGCCAAACTCGACGGGCGCGCCGTCTTCGACGAGGATACGCTTGACCGTTCCGGCGCGGGGCGCGGGAATGTGGTTCATGGTCTTCATCGCTTCGATGATCAGAAGGGTATCGCCTTCCTTGACCGTCGCACCGGTGCTGACAAAGGCAGGGGCACCCGGCTCGGCTGCCATATAGACCGTGCCCACCATTGGCGATGTGACGGCACCGGGATGGCTGGCGGGATCAGCGCTTTCAGCAGCGGCTGGTGCGGCAGGCGCCGCCGGGGCTGCAGCTGCAACGGGCGCCGCAGGAGCCGCAGGCACGCTTGCCTGCACAATGGTTTGTGTCTGCCGGCTGACGCGGACATTCAGACTGTCATTCTCGCCATAGTCACGCTTGACTTGCAGTTCGGTCAGGTCGTTTTCGCGCAGCAGTTCTGCCAGCGCCTTGATAAAGCTGACGTCACTATCGTGAGAAGATTTCTGGCTCATATTTCCCTCGGCTTTTGCCCATGTTCTTGGCGTCTTCGCGACGTTGCGTCACGAAAGCATCTTCATGCTTATAGGGCAAGCATGCAGGGGTGGGAAGCGGGGGGATGTGAAAACTGTCAGCTGTCCTTGCCGGGGGCTTGCCCGCCGGATGCAGCAGACATCGGGCCGGTCACGACAGCGCCGTCATCGTCCTTGTCAAATGGCAGCATCGGCACGTCATAGGGGCGCAGTGTCCGTTCTGGCGGGGCAATTTCGCTGGGGGTGTCGGGGTAGTCTGCACCGCCAAGGCGCGCCGCCACGACCTGTGCCAGAAACGGCTTGTCCGAGGGGAGGGTGGCCGACCCTTCGCCCGATTCCAGCTTGCCGACTTTGCTGGTGACCGCCCTTTCGACAACTGGCGCGGAGGCAATCGCCGCAGGGGCAGCACTGTTGAGATTAAGTGATGTATCCATGTTCATCGCTCCGAAAAGCATCGCACTACATGGAAGAATCGCCGTTTCAGATTACCAAAACGTAAAACGAGGGCAGCGGTGTGCCCTCGTTTTGATGCAAATTTTCGCGGTTTGTCAGATGGCGAGATACTGCTCGCGCAGTTCCTTGTTCTCCAGCACTTCCTTGGCGGACCCGTCAAAGACAACCTTGCCGATATCGAGGATCACCGCACGGTCAGCCAGTTTCAGGGCTGCGACAGCGTTCTGTTCGACGATGATCGTGGTGATACCCTGATCGCGGATATAGGACAGCGTCTTGGCGATTTCCTGCACGATGACCGGCGCCAGACCCTCATAAGGCTCGTCCAGCAAGAGAACCTTGATGTCACGGGCCAGTGCGCGGGCGATTGACAGCATCTGTTGCTCGCCCCCCGACAGTGTCACACCTTCTTGTTTGCGGCGTTCGCCCAAGCGCGGGAAGAGGTCGTAGAGCCGCTCCAGCGACCAGCCCTTTGGCGGGGCGATC
>CAZOMZ010000339.1:0-1940 GCA_964581065.1 uncultured Loktanella sp.
CGGCAATCAGCCCCGGACCAAAGGACCCCGCGCATGTCGTATGCAGCCACGCGCCTGTTTCGGCGGCCTGCATCGGCGCAAACCCGCGCGCCAGCAGCCCCGTGATGAACCCTGCCAGAACGTCACCCGAACCAGCGGTGGCCAGCCACGGGGCTGCACGTTCGTAGACCGAAGGATTGAGACTGCACCGCCCCGATGGGTGCGCGATCACAGTATCCGGCCCTTTGAACAGCACCACACAACCCGCACGCTTGGCCGCCGCACGGGTAGCATCCACCTTGGAATATGCGGGGCCTGTGACGGCAGGCGCGTCCAGTTTTTCGGCCAGATCGGGGAAGAGCCGCGCAAACTCGCCAGCATGGGGGGTCAGGACACATTTGTCATGCAGTTTGGCAAACAGTGTTTCGTTCTGCGCCACCAACGTCAGCGCATCCGCATCCAGCACCAGCGCACGACCACTGTCCAAAGCAGAGGCGACCAGTTCGGCCTTCTCCTCTTTCAAACCCAGCCCCGGCCCGATGCAAAGCGCATTGATCCGCGCATCAGCCAGCACCGCCCCCAGCACACCTGCATCCCCGATCGGCTGCAACATCACGGCATTCAACTGCGCCGCATTCTCGATCAGCGCCGCAGGCGGGCAGCCGACCGTCACCGCCCCTGCCCCGATCCGCAGCGCACCGCGGGCCGCCAGACGTGCCGCCCCGCCCTTGCCGACGCCGCCGGACAGGATCAGCGCATGGCCGTGAGAGTATTTGTGTCCCTGCCCTTTCCCGCAACCTACCGGCATGACGTCACTAACAACATCGTCTGCTGAAAATGGCGCAATGCCGCGCGGGCCAAGTCCGATATCTCCTATCGCCAGAGCACCACAGTGCTGCGCACCCACGCCCAACACATGCCCCAGTTTCGGGCGATGAAACGTCACTGTCAGATGCGCCGGCGGGAGCGCTTTTTGCGACAGAACTATCCCGCGGTCAGAACAGAGCCCGCTTGGCACATCCACGGCGACGCGCGGGCAGTTATAGGTGGCCATCAGGACAGCCTCGACCTCTTCAGGCAAAGCCCGCACCAGACCTGTCCCGAAAAGCGCATCCACCAACAGGGGCTGACGGGCCCATCGCTCCGAGGTGCAGGCAGACCACGGCGCAACCTCGCCAATCTCTGCCCACCGCTCGAAATTGACCCGCGCATCTCCGGCAAGTCGCGACGCATCGCCAAAGAGAAAGACCTCGACGGACCAACCCGCCACCGCCAAAAGGCGCGCGATCACAAACCCATCGCCGCCGTTGTTCCCCGGTCCGCATAGAACGACGGCCCGCTTATCATTTTGCCCAAAATACTTCGGGGGAGTGCCGCGCAGCGGCATGGGGGCAGCGCCCCCCTCTGACCACGCCAGAAGCGCGGCCACGACCGCGCCACCCGCACGCTCCATCATGGCCAATCCGGTCGTCTCGCCTGTATCAATCGCAGCCGTCTCAATGGCGCGCATTTGGGCAGCGGTGAGCAGTTCGGTCATGGTTTCAGCATCCATAATTCACAAAGTGCCGCGTTTTGGCGCAAACTGCACAAAATTTAGGCACAACCCTTTCTTTCCGGCGGGCCGCCACCTCCGAAAATCAGCCACGAATTGTCCCTGTGCAAGAGAAATGGTCTGACCGCATGCGTAACACCAAAGGGAGTCGCAGGCCGATGAAGAAAATCGAAGCGATCATTAAGCCATTCAAACTCGATGAGGTCAAAGAAGCGCTGCAGGATGTCGGCGTGCAGGGCCTGTCGGTTGTCGAAGTCAAAGGGTTCGGGCGCCAGAAAGGCCACACAGAACTCGACCGCGGCGCGGAGTATGTCGTGGACTTCCTGCCCAAGGTGAAGATCGAGGTCGTTCTGGCCGACGATCAGGTCGATGCCGCTATCGAGGCGATCATCGGCGCGGCCAAGACCGA
>CAZOMZ010000340.1:0-270 GCA_964581065.1 uncultured Loktanella sp.
TCTACGCTGTAGGCTTTGGCGGCGGTCAGGTCGACATTACCAACGGCAAGTTCGTCTTTTCCTGCACCGAAGCCTACCGCGTGAAGAACGGCGTCGTAGGCGCGCCGGTCAAAGGGGCCACACTGATCGGTGACGGGGCGACCGCGCTCAAGCACATCCGCGGGATCGGCAACGATCTGGCCCTTGATCCGGGGATCGGGAATTGCGGCAAGGCAGGCCAATGGGTGCCTGTGGGGGTCGGTCAGCCGAGCCTCATGATCGGCGGGCTGA
>CAZOMZ010000340.1:280-1931 GCA_964581065.1 uncultured Loktanella sp.
GTCGGCGGGGCGGCGGCCTGAGCAAGCGGCCCCGTCCGCGCGCATCTTCAGGACTCGTTAACTAACCATTCGTAAGGATGGCATCGCAATAGTGCGGAGCCGTCAGGATGACCGGAACCATCAGTTCTTCCGTTTCCCCCACCACCCTCCCCCCGGCGGAAGAAGACCTGGTCGACAGGCTTCGCCTATTGCGATCACGGCGTGTCGGTGTGGCGACATACCGAAGGCTACTTGGCGAACACGGCTCTGCGGCGGCGGCCCTTGCGGCCCTGCCTGCCATCGCCCGCGCTGCCGGGGTGCAGGGCTATCACGCCCACCCCCGCGACGATGCGATCGCCGAACTGCGCGCAGGGCAGCGCATTGGTGCGCGTCTGGTCGCCGAAGGGGCGGACAGCTATCCGGCCGCCATGCACGACATCACCGATGCCCCGCCCTTGCTTTGGGCACTGGGGGACCTTGGTTTGCTGAAGCGTCCGGCAATTGCCATCGTCGGCGCACGCAATGCCTCTTCTCTGGGGCTGCGCATGGCCAAGCGACTGGCAAATGACCTTTCTGCCGCAGGCTATGCAGTTGTGTCGGGACTTGCGCGTGGGATCGACCGCGCGGCCCATGAAGGGGCGTTGGAGGGCGGCACAATTGCGGTTCAAGCGGGCGGCGTGGATCATATCTATCCCGCCGAACATGCGGCCCTTGCCGCAGAAATCGCCGCCAAGGGTTTGCGGCTGTCCGAAATGCCTGTCGGTGTCTCGCCGCAGGCGCGTCATTTTCCGGCCCGCAACAGGATTATCTCGGGCATGGCCCGCGCTGTGATTGTGGTAGAGGCAGCGGCCAAATCCGGCAGTCTGATCACGGCAGCCAATGCGCTGGACTACGGCCGCGATGTGCTTGCCGTTCCGGGCCACCCGTTCGATGCCCGTGCCTGGGGCTGCAATACATTGATCCGTGATGGTGCCACGCTGATCCGCGACGCCGACGATGTGCTTGAGGCGATTGGCCCTCCCGATATGGACGTGCCCGAACCCACGGCAGCCCAAAACCCCAAACCTGCGCGCCGCAGTCTGCGGGACACGGCAAAACTCCATCGTCTGATCCTTGACCGGCTCAGCACCGCGCCTGTGGCCGAAGACCAGTTGCTGCGCGATGTCCGCGCCTGCGCGACCGACGTCGCACCCGTCCTTGTCGATCTCGAGCTTGAGGGAAAGATCGTCCGCTCAGCCGGTGGCATGGTTGCAAAGCAGGGTTGAAAGCAACGGATTGGCGGGTCGGAATTTCCCCGCATTGACAATCAGGTGACTGACACCACATCTTGCGCGACCTAGGACCAAGCCATTCTCGCAAAGGATTCTCATGCCCGTCGTTGTCGTCGAATCCCCAGCCAAAGCCAAGAAAATCAACAGCTATCTGGGAAAGGACTACACGGTTCTCGCCTCTTACGGGCATGTGCGTGACCTGCCTCCGAAAGACGGGTCGGTGCTGCCGGACGAGGATTTTTCCATGAAATGGGAGATCGCGTCGGACAGCAAAAAGCACATCAAGGCGATCGTTGACGCGCTCAAGGACGACCCCGAACTGATCCTCGCCACCGACCCTGACCGCGAGGGCGAAGCGATCTCATGGCACCTGACCGAGGCACTGACCGCCAAAAAGGCGA
>CAZOMZ010000341.1:0-1909 GCA_964581065.1 uncultured Loktanella sp.
CCTCGCGGACAGGGGTCACGTCGATGGCGTCCATCTCGTCAAAGTCGGTGGTGTAGAACCGCGGGGTCAGCAGCGTGTTCTGCAAAGCGACATCGGTTGCGGTCTTGCTGTCGATCACCGGATCATAGTTGCCAGCGGCCAGCGCGTCTTCGACGGTCGCGGCGTCGGCGGAATGGGTCGGGCGTTGCACGTTCATGACATCACCTCTTCGCTGAAGGAAAATTCGCAGAGCTCCATGAACTCAAGATCGCCCGTGGCACGGGTCCAGAGCTGTTCCAGCTTTGACGCGCGGGTGATGACCGCGGTGCGTTGTTCTTCGATCACTTCGCCAAAGGCGGCCATGATTTCCGGCCCCTGCACCTGAACCGTGTCGCCGGGGTGGATGACCGCGCCATTGTCCAACCGGACATGTGCCGAAAGTTCCTCGAACCGGTGCGAGATCGTCACCGTGCAAGGTGCGGTCTCTTTTTCACGAAAGAATAGTCCCATGTGTGTTCCCTTTCACATCAGTAGGGGCAGATGGCTAACCTGCCCGTCGTTTCAGTCCAGCAGCCTTGCGAAGGCTGCCACGTTGTCTTGTCCGTATCCGATCAGTTCGACCCGCAAGCCGGTGGCATCATCCAGAATGGCGATATTGCCGTTCTCGCGGCGCACGACCTGAAAAGGCGGATTGCCGGAGATGTTGTGCTTGAAGCGCTCGCGGTCGACGACGCGACCCATCACACCCAGAAAGCCGCCTTTTTCGTCTGCGGAAGAGGCAATGAGCGTCCCGTCAGCCGTCTTGACGACGTAGACGCCGTTCCGGTCACCTTCCATCACGATATCCAGCGACTGCACCACGGGTGCTTCGACCAGAACGCCGCGATTGGGCACGTCGAACCACTGGGCATAGGCCACCAGCGCGAGGCTCGCGATCATCAGGGCGAACATCGCCTGAACGAGGAAACGGGGGACCATCTCGCGGTCGCGATGGCGCATTTGCTGTTCAAGTTGTGACATGATGCTCTACTCCGCTGCGACGGCATTGCCGTCTGATTGTGTGACCCTCTCGACCTGCGGTTCGGCGATCCGCGTCTCGGCGGCTTCCGCAAAGATACGGGCGACGTTTTCGGCGTCGGGGATGCAACGCAGGGCGGGCTGGGTCCGCGCCATGCGCCACGGCCGCACATGCGGCCAGGACATCAGATAGGAAATCCGGGTTTCCCCGATCAGTTCGAAGGCCAGCGTGCCGTGACCCGAAGGTTTGAGGTCCAGCTTTGCAGTGCCGATCCATGTGTAGGGCAGGTTCAGCGTCATGGTCAGCGCGGCGCCGATGCGCATCGCCACCCGCTTGTTGGTCAGCGTGTAGACTGTCGATTTCGCCTGCACATAGGCAATGCCGTAAAGGATCCCACAGGCCAGAACACCCAAGAAAAGGAACGGCACGCCATGAAGGATGGCCTCGCCAAACGGTGCCTCGGTTGATGATGCACCGACACGCCATACGGCAAGCAGGACGAAATAGGCCGCGACCCATCTCACGCCCAAAGCCTCGCGGGCCAGACGCCGTGGATCAGGAGCACCCTGCCAGAGAATATGCTCACCTTCCGGCAGCTTCTCGGGGAGCCCGCGCACGGGTTCAAAGTTGAAGTCGTCATGGCTCATGGCATGTTCCCTTTCGTTTCCTTGTCACCCCCGGTGGCGAGCCGGGGGCGTAGGTTGGTGTGAAAGACGAAGATCAGGACGCGTAGAGCGCGCCACCTGCGTAGTAGGCAGTGATCTTGTCTTCTTCGAGCACGGTGACCTGCTCCATGCTCTTGGTTGCGGGGACGTTGTCCCAGTTGCTGGCGTGCAGCGAGCGCACGGTCACGCGGTCGCTTTGGATTTTGGCCAGATTGATCGGGATCAGACGGGTCTTGCCGGATCCTTC
>CAZOMZ010000342.1:0-1894 GCA_964581065.1 uncultured Loktanella sp.
GAAACTGGCCGACAAGCTGAATGCAGCAGTGGGTGCATCCCGCGCGGCAGTCGATTCGGGCTATGCACCGAACGACTGGCAAGTGGGTCAGACCGGTAAAGTGGTTGCGCCAGATCTCTATGTCGCCGTCGGCATCTCGGGTGCGATCCAGCACCTTGCCGGGATGAAGGATTCCAAGATCATCGTCGCGATCAACAAAGACGAAGAGGCCCCGATCTTCCAGGTGGCCGATTTCGGTCTGGTGGCCGACCTTTTCGAGGCCGTGCCAGAGCTGACAGAAAAGCTCTAGGTCTTGGGGATCAGAAACATCGAAAGGCCCGCCAACTGGCGGGCCTTTTGCTTTGGGGTCTGGCCACTCACAGCCCGAGGGGCGGCGCAGGCAATCCTTCTAAAGCACGTAGAGCTTGTCGCGCAGTGCAAGGATCAGCCGCTGCGCTGCTTCGCGATGGCAGGCCGCCCCCAGCATCTCCATCGCGACCTGTCGCTGTGAGGGTGGATAGACCATGCCTTTCACGCCCTCGGCCAATGCCTCACGCGACGGGGTGATCTCGACAATGTCGCGCACAAGGGGGCGCAGGGCCTCGACCATGGATTTGGTCACAAAAAGCGGGTCCGCCTGCAGGTGATTAGGGTGCTGTGACCACGGTTGGTCCGACATCGGCGTATCGGCCAGCCACATCAGGATGACATTGTCGCCGATCGTCGTGATCAGCGTCCGCATGCGGGCCGTCCAAGCCTCGCGCAATTCCCGCACGAGCGTGTCAAAGCGGTCGATCGACTTGGTGTGCAAGGCCCCCAGCATGTGCCGCGTAAAGGCGAAATCCGAAAAATCCACATCGTGATAGATCGCCTCAAGCACCGTCGAAGGCCGCAGGAAACGGTCGTTGCGGCGCGGATGGACAGAATAAAAGCGGTTCGACTGCGTGTGCGCCCCCATGATCTGCACCACGGTCATGTCAGCACTCCGGCAGATGTCGATCACCTGCGGATCACCCAGAAAGGCATCAACGCCACCGTTCACACATCCCAGATTGACGCAAGGCTGGCGCATCCCCTTTTCAACCAGCATGGGGAAAGGGTGCTGGATGAATTTGCCGTAGGTTGCCGTGCCGCCGACAAAGGCCAGATAGGGCTGGTCAAGGCGTTTGCGGGGGCCCCGGAACAACATGCGCGACTCGCCATACCTGCAGGGCGAATAGGATAATCCCTCATCCTCGATCTGTTCCTGCTTCATGGCTGCCCCCAATGACGATGCGTTCGTGGCACAGCATCACCGCAGAGTTTTGAGAAATCCCTAATGCGCCCATTTGTCTAAAGTCTTCGGGACCGATCCGCCTTGATGCCGCCCCCCGCACGGGCCTATGCTGCGGCAGATCACGAGGGAAGTTTCGCATGGCAATTGAATCCGTAGGCATCGTCGGCGCCGGACAGATGGGAAACGGCATCGCGCATGTCTTTGCGCTGGCCGGCTATGAGGTGCTGCTCAACGACGTCAGCGAAGATGCGATCAAGGCGGCGGTTGCGCTGATCGAGCGCAATATGGACCGGCAGGTCAGCAAGGACCTGATCACCGCCGAAGCCCGCGACGAAGCACTGCGCCGCATCGGATCGACCCAGAAACTCACCGATCTGGGCCAGACCGACCTGATCATCGAAGCCGCGACCGAGCGCGAGACGATCAAGACCGCCATCTTCGAAGACCTCGTGCCGCATCTCAAGCCCGATACGATCCTGACATCGAACACCTCGTCCATCTCGATCACGCGGCTGGCCTCGCGGACCGACCGGCCCGAGAAATTCATGGGCTTCCACTTCATGAACCCCGTGCCGGTGATGCAACTGGTCGAGCTGATCCGCGGCATCGCCACCGACGAGGAAACCTTTGCCGCCTGCA
>CAZOMZ010000343.1:0-1891 GCA_964581065.1 uncultured Loktanella sp.
GCTGGTCAACACCGGCTGGACCGGTGGCGCCTACGGCACCGGCAGCCGGATGCCCATCAAGGCAACGCGCGCGCTGCTGTCGGCGGCGCTTGACGGCACGCTGGTCGAAAACCAGTTCCGCAAGGACCCCAATTTCGGTTTCGAAGTGCCGATGACCTGCGAAGGCGTTGACGACAAACTGCTGAACCCGCGCGAGACATGGGCCGACAAAGACGCCTATGACGCGCAGGCCGACAAACTGGTGACGATGTTCAGCGACAACTTCGCCAAGTACGTGCCCTTCATCGACGATGACGTGAAAGCCGCCGCGATCGGCTAGAGCGCAGGCATGACAACATGAAAGCCCGCAACGGTCGACAAACCGCTGCGGGCTTTTATCATGGCGCAATGAAACGCGCTCTCCTTTGCCTTGCAATGCTGGTCGGCCTTGCCGCACCCGCGACCGCGCAGGTGGCCAAGTCGGCCGAGGTTCAGTCCATTCAGGCTGGCGTGGTCTGCCCGCCTGAATCTGTGGGCTACCGCGAAGCGCCGGGCACGATCACGGGCCGCGCCTATGTGATCGACGAGACGCCGGACTTCGTTGCAGAGACGCATATCGTGCCCGCCGTGATCGGCGTGGGGTTTGGCGTCATGCTACACGGTGTTCCCGAGCTATCGACCGAGGTTGTGACCGTCATCCTCAGACACCCGCCAATGGGCCCGAACGGTGTGACACGGCAAGAGTATAGCAGCGCAATCAGTGGTGCCGCGCCGACGTTTTCGTTCTTCCAGTTCGACTACCCCTACGAACTGGTGCAAGGCCGCTGGTCTTTTGAGGCCCGCAAGGGCGATCAACTGCTCTATCGGGCGTTCTTTCAGGTGGTCGCCCCGCAAGAGGTGCCCGCGCTCGCCGATATCTGCAACTTCCGCGACCTGTTGTCCTAGCCCATGACCCCGCGCCGGATCAGGTTGGCACCGGCGATCATCAGGACCAGCAGCGTCACTTTGCGGAACCGCTCCTGATCGAACCGGTCCCCCAGACGAAAGCCTAGCCACATGCCAAAGAGCGCCGCAGGCACAAGGCTGGCAGAGAACCCCCATGTCTCGGCATTCAGGATGCCAGAGCGCAGGTGGCCAAGCAAAAGCATCACCGACCCCAGCCCGTAGATCACCCCCTGCACCGCCATCTGGCGGTCACGCGGTGTCTCTAGCGCCAGCAGGTAAAGCACCGTTGGCGGACCCCATGTGCCGGCAAGACCACCCAGAATGCCGGCAAGCGTTCCGGCGATCCATTCAAACGGGCGGCGCATCTGCGGTGTGATCCTTGGCCGCCAGCCGATCAGCTGGATAAAGCACAAGCCCACCACCGGCACACCCAGCACAATGAACAGCAGGTCCGAAGGGATACTGCGCACAAACTGCGCCGCAATCAGGATAAAGACGCAGACCAGCAGGACATAGCGCCAATGCTCGCGCAGGGCCTCGCCCGCCTTGCCGAAACCGGCGCGGGCCACCTGCAACCCGTTGCTGATCACGATGGGAATCACGATCCCCGCGACCACCAGTTCCGGCGCAATCACAATGCCCATGCCTGAAATCATGATCAGCGGCATGGCGAACCCAACGGCACCTTTGACAAAGCCCGCAAGCACCGTCACGCAGACCGCAAAGAGAAAGACCGCAGGGGTCAACATGTCGAGAAACAAGGGCATAAACCCTCTTACGACATTCATTGGCCGACGCCAGCGCAAATTTCGCTGCGACACTTTTGTGCGCTACGTGAATTATTGGCGAATTATTATTGCGCTGCAACTGCGAACACTTTATCTCTGCACCTGCAAATTGAAGGGAGTCGCGAAATGGCGCATGATGGACAAGACATGACACTGAACCAGAACCCGATCTTGGCCGA
>CAZOMZ010000344.1:0-1875 GCA_964581065.1 uncultured Loktanella sp.
AACCTTTGCAGGCCCGCAGCCATCCAGCCATCCGCGCGAAGACGCAGTTAGGCGCTTGCCGGGCTTGCGTCAACGGGGAAGCGTCGGGCAAGTGCTACGATGATGGCGGCATCTGTTGCATCTCGCGGGCCTTCATGGCCCGGACGAAAGCGCAAACGCAGGGTTTTCAGCAACAGGTCGGGATCATCCGTGGCCGCATAGCCAAAGCCCCGCATCAAAGCGACAAAGGCGGCATCGTCGACCTCTTCGGCCGTCCCACCCTCGGGCCAGACCGCAAGACCCTCCAGCGCCAGCCTGCGCCAGTCGAACCGCACACCGGGGTCAATCTTGCGCCCCGGCGCCATGTCGGAATGGCCGATCACGCGTTCGGGCCGGATGGCCCAACGTTCAAGGATGCCATGCAGCAGGACAACCAGAGCATCCATCTGCGCTGCCGCAAACGGCGCGAGCCCCGTGTTTGCCAATTCGATCCCGATCGAGCGGCTGTTCACATCCGTCACATGACCCCATGCCCCTGCGCCTGCGTGCCATGCGCGCTGATCTTCGGGCACGAGGGCCATGACCTCGCCGTCCTCGGCAATCAGGTAATGGGCCGAGACTTCGGTTTCAGGGTTGCAGAGCGTGTTTGCCGCCGCCTCTGCCGATTGCATGGCCGTGTAATGGATCACCACCATGTCCGGTGTCGCACCGTCGCGCCTTGGCCCGCAGTTGGGCGAGGAACGCGTCGTCAGTCTCAGTTGCGGAAGGCCGCAATAAAGGGTGCGGGATCCCATGCGCAGGCAAATCCGTCGCCGTCAGGATCAAGGCCGCGCCGGTCGGTTTCCGGACCGCCACGGGCCAGAAAGTCACGCTGCGCATCGTCATCCGTCCGGTATTCCGCGCAGTTACGCTGGAACCGGCCCTGCGTTGTCAAAAGCGAACGGCTATACCACGCCTGCCCTTTCACATTCGGCGCATTCAGCGCGTATTCCACGATGTTCGGGCCTACATTGGCAGGGCGATCAGGCAATGCCGTCGGTTCGACCTGCTGACGTGCTGCGGCCTGTGCGGCGCGGCGCTCGGCGTCGCTTTCGATGGTTTCTCGGCTCGAGACCGCATCAAAGCTCTGTTCGTCCGACAGACCGGCTGTTCCAGCCAGTTGCGGCGCAGGGTTGCTGGGGCTTGCATCGATGCCTTGCGTGCGCAAGGGGTCAGCGCCGAGGTTCGTCTGGCCTGTCCCCGCAGTCTGGCCGATTCCCGCCGCAGCAAGATCGCTGCTTTGCACGCCCTGCGGCTGGGCCTGTGCGATCGCAATGGGTGCTGTGCCGGGAATGCTGTTGACCTGCGCCTCGGGAATGATCCCGCGCGGCGAGGTCAGTTGCGCATCACGGATCGCGCGTTCGGTTGCATCGTCGAACCCGATCCCCCGCTGCGACGGAGGGACAACAGTCGGCGCACAGGCGGCCAGGCCTGCCAGTGTCACAGCCAGAATAATACCCGTTTTCATTGCACCTACTGCCAAGGCTGCCTCATGTTTTGTCGCAGACTACCACCACTTCGCAGGCTTGGCTACAAAGCCCGCCGCCTGCTCAAGCGCGTAGGCGGTGTTCAGCAGTTCCGCTTCTTCCCAGGGCCGCCCGATCAGTTGCAGGCCCAAGGGCAGGCCCTGCTTGTCGATACCCGTCGGCACGGCAATACCCGGCAGACCCGCGAGGTTCACTGTCACCGTAAAGACGTCATTGAGATACATCTGGATCGGATCGGCATCTGCCATCTCGCCCAGACCGAACGCGGCGGACGGTGTGGCGGGTGTCAGGATCGCGTCAACACCATCGGCAAAGACCTGATCGAAGTCGCGCTTGATCAGCGCGCGCACCTTGCGGGCGCGGTTGTAAT
>CAZOMZ010000345.1:0-1866 GCA_964581065.1 uncultured Loktanella sp.
CCTCTGGCAAGACATCGCTGGACGGCGTCTATGCGGCGGGTGACATTGTTCGTGGTGCATCGCTTGTCGTCTGGGCGATCCGCGATGGCCGCGACTGTGCCGAAGCCATTCTGGAGTATCTGGGACAGGCCGCAACTGTCGCTGCCGAGTAACTGCGGCATCACGTCGGCACTACGTCGGCAATACGTCGGGCAAAACGGCACGTTGTCCCACGCAACACGTCACACGCGCTGACCTAAAGGGTAAAGAAATGATGAAACCAATCACAGTTCTTGCGGCACTCGCGCTGGCGACCCCTGCGGTTGCCCAGCAAAGCTTTGCCGCCCCCGAAGGCTGCGAAGCCAAGCTGACCATCCAGCACAAAGGCTGCGTCGTCGTGAACGTCTGGCAGTGCGATGCCGATGAACCGGGCGATCAGTGGATGGCGCTTCTCAGTCAGGGTGGGCTGTTTTCGGTCCAGCGCGTCGACCGCGAATTCCAATGGCTTGAGTCCTTCAAGATCACAGGCGACGAAACGCTGATCACACCGGCGGACGATCCGGCCTCGCTGGACGAACTGTTCGCCAACCAGATTGATACCTGGGATTTCACACTCGACACCGATCTGGGTCTGGAGCGCCACGTGGGCTTTGACATGCTGACCGGTGAAACCGTTGTCATCGACGGCGAAGAACTGTTGCGCACCGAATTTCAGGGCCGCACCATTGACGCCGACGGCAACGAGATCGACGCCAGCAACGGCCGCCAGTACGTCAGCGAAACGCATCGCATGTTCTTTCTTGGCGAGACGTGGCAGGCCGACGAACCCGGCGAGGTTCTCGATTTCTCGCCCGTGGAATTCGTCTATCCGGACGAGCCAGGGTTCTTTACCGCCCAGCCGATCTATGAATGCAACCAGATTGATGCGGGTTACCGTCCGTGAGAATTGCCGCAGCCCTTTTTGCAATGCTGTTCAGCCTCTCGCCGGTTTTGGCAGACGAAGTGGCTGAACGTCGCGCGACCTGCACGCCGCAGGTGACGGCGATCTATGAAGGCTGCAAGGTGCAGAACCATTTTGCCTGCCCCGATGGGGGTGCCTATGCCGAGGCGTGGGAAGCGGGCGGCCAGCTGACGGTTTCGCTGTTCGATGACACCTACAACATGGTCTACGAATACAGGCCGATTGCGGGGACGGGTGCATTCGACGTTCTTGAAACCTACGATTTCTTTGACATCAATCTCCTTCTCTCGGAGGGGTATGAAACAGAGAGCCTTCGCCGTCGTGCGATCAACTATTTTGGACTTGAAGAGTCCTATAAGGTCGCTGTCACCTACGAGATGACCGATGCATTCCGCACGTTCTCGGTGGGGCGGATGCAGGGTATCTACGTCACGCAAACGCAGGTGGTCGGATTCGGCGGCAACGAGAGTGTCGTTGAAGGCATGCTGTATCTTGACCAAGCGCTTGGTCGGTATTTCATCGGCGAACTGACGGTGAACCTCAACGGCGGCCAGATGGATTTGCCCGCCCTGATCGACATCGTCGGCCCGGACTCGCCCTACTTTATGACTCAAAACCCCGAAGACACCTGTCAGGATCCGCTGTCCTAAGCGGCCCCTGACACCCAGATCGGAACTGGAGAAGACAGATGACAACATATGACGAGACTTGGGTCGCCGCCGAAGAGGCCAAGCGCAAGTGGATGGCCGAGAACGCCCTCTACAAGTCCGACGACGAGCATGCCTCTTGTGGTGTGGGTCTTGTCGTGTCGATCGACGGCACCCCGTCGCGCGATGTTGTTGAAAAGGGCATCAATGCGCTGAAAGCGATCTGGCACCGCGGCGCTGTGGATGCTGATGGCAAAACCGGTGATGGCGCGGGCATTC
>CAZOMZ010000346.1:0-1855 GCA_964581065.1 uncultured Loktanella sp.
CAGAATTCCGGCGACCGCGACAGGATGGGTGAAATAGGGCTCGCCGGAGTGGCGATACTGGCCCTCGTGCATGGCTTCGCCAAAGGCGAACGCCTCGCGCAGCATCTTTTGATTGGTATTGGGGTTGTAGGTGCGGACCAGCGCAATCAGGTCATCAGCTGTCGTCATCTGGTCCAACACCGCTAGGTGCTGCTATGGGTCGCGCCCTTAGCGCTGACCCTGTGCTTCCATCAAAGCGCGCAGCAGTTTTTCTTCGGAAAGATCGTCTTCGGCAGGCTTGTCGGCCTCGGCGCCCATCAGAAGCGACATGCTGTCTTCTTCTGGCTCGTCCACTTCGATCTGTGTCTGGTTGGCTTCGATCATACGTTCGCGCAGATCATCGGCCTGCTGGGTTTCTTCTGCGATTTCGCGCAGGGAAACGACAGGGTTCTTGTCGTTGTCGCGGGCCACGGTGATCGGTGCGCCGGACGAGATTTCGCGGGCACGGTGGGCCGCAAGCATGACAAGTTCAAACCGGTTGGGAACTTTATCGACGCAATCTTCTACGGTGACGCGGGCCATATGCACACTCCAGTCAAGGATATAGGGACTTCGGAAGCCGCCTATCTAGGAGGTTCCGGCCAGAATGGCAAGGGGTGCAGACCCGCCAAATGCCAGAAAATCAGGCATCTTTCGCAGGATCAAGCGGCACGACCTCGGCCTTGTCTGCCGCGGGCAGAACCGCACAAAGCGCACGGGCTGTGCGACCGAAAACCGGATGGCGCCAGTCCGGCGCGACGTCACAAAGCGGCACGAGGACAAAAGCGCGGTCCTGCAAACGCGGATGCGGGAGAATCAGTTGTTCTGGCGCGCGCTCTGTCTGGGATGCCAAAGGCAGGTCGCGCCATGTCAGATAGGTCTGCTCATCCGGCATCACCGCCTGACCAAGTGAGAGCAGATCAAGGTCCAGCGCCCGCTGCCCCCACCGCTGTTTGCGTTCGCGCCCGGCCTCGGCCTCGATCGCATGAAGCGCCTCAAGCAGAGGGTGTGCCGCCAGATCGGTCTCGATCCCGACGACCGCGTTCACAAAATCAGGGCCGTATCCTTTAGGGAAAGCAGGGGTTTTGTAAAAACGGCTGACCTCTGCCTGCCCGTCTCCGAGCGCGCGAAGCCGCTCAACAGCCTCGGTCACAGTCGCAAGCGGACTACCCCAAAAGGATAGTTGGTTACTACCTAAGGATATAAGCGCGTTTTGGCGCATAGGTCACAAGTCCTTCACTTGCCAGTATTTCCATCAACTCTTCATAATAGGCCGGTCTGCGCCGCCCAAGCACTCACGGGATTTTTTGGCGTATGGTATCATTTGAAAGGACGTTCAATGTTTTACAGGGACGAGCGCCTCGCGCTCTTCATCGATGGTTCCAATCTATACGCGGCCGCAAAGTCGCTCGGGTTCGACATCGATTACAAACTGCTACGTCAGGAGTTCATGCGTCGGGGCAAGCTTCTGCGGGCATTCTACTACACAGCCTTGCTTGAAAACGATGAGTATTCGCCGATCCGCCCGCTGGTGGACTGGTTGAACTACAACGGTTTCACGATGGTGACCAAACCCGCCAAGGAATACACCGACAGCATGGGTCGCCGGAAGGTGAAGGGGAACATGGACATCGAACTCACGGTCGATGCCATGGAACTGGCCCCGCATGTGGATCACGTGGTGCTGTTCTCCGGCGACGGCGACTTCCGCCCGCTGGTCGAAGCACTGCAACGGAAAGGTGTGCGGGTTTCCGTCGTCTCGACCATCCGTAGCCAGCCCCCCATGATCGCCGATGAGCTTCGGCGTCAGGCGGACAATTTCATCGAACTGGACGAG
>CAZOMZ010000347.1:0-1849 GCA_964581065.1 uncultured Loktanella sp.
GCCAGCTCTGGCCGACGCGCATCTTGGCCTGTTTCTCGGGCGTGCCAGCGGCGATCAACGCGTCACGCATGGCGTCACGGGTCAGACCGACCAGATTGGTCGGGCCTTCGGGCAGTTTGCGCGGGATCGTGAGAACGTCCTGCGTAATGGGGGCCTTGGCGTCCATGAGTGAGACTCGCGAAGTGGTGGATTGAGGGGTCATATAAGACAAAGCGGCGGCCTTCTCAAGAAAGCCGCCGCCCGAGCCGGATTCTGTGCTGTTTTAGCCTTCGCAGCGCCGCGCGGCTTCTTCGACAGCAGCGGTAAAGCCCAGCAGGCTGAAAGTATCCTGCGTCTGTGTCCCGCGACCGGAGACTGCGGTAACGACCGCATTTGCCCCGCGCTTCATCGCCGCGACGAAACGCGCATCGTCTTCAGCCGTTGCCGGCCATGCTGTTTCGCCTTGGGTGAACATCTCATAGGTGACATCACCGATCTGGACGCTGACAGTCGATCCCTCGCGGAATGGATAGCCGCCTGTAAACATCACCTGTCCAGCAACATCCTCGGAAGGGCGGTAGAAGACGATCAGGCGAATATCGCCACGGCGCACCTCGACCACATTGCCGTCACGGGTGTTCACCGTTTCCTTTGGTGCGGAAACTGCCCAGCATTCATCTGGGTTGGTTTCGACAAACACGCTCCAGTCGGTCTCTGCGGCGACGCGGTTGTCACTTTCTTCCTGTGCCCATGCGCTGCCACCTGCCAAAAGAGCAGCGGCCAGTGCGAACATGCGGGATGATTTGAAATTCATATTACAGCCTCCAAGCTGTCCTTGCCTCTGGAACCCTTGTCCCGTCCTTGCTGCGTCTTCTGGCACAGCTTTTCGACTGGCAGGGCATTGTTCAACTCGATAGCCTAGAGCATAGCAAAATTCCGCTTGGCGGGGAAAGCCCTTGGCGCATATGCCCGTGGCCTAACCTATCCCGTCAAGGTTTCCAAGAAGGCAAAGCATGACAGGACCTGTAGATTTCGTTGAGGTTTGGCGTGGTGATCTGGTGGAATGCACACACCAAGGTCACGCAGTTGTGTGTGACGAGCGCGGGGAAATCATCGCCGCATGGGGCGATCCGGCAGCCGTGATCTACCCGCGATCCTCCTGCAAGATGATCCAAGCGCTGCCCTTGCTCGAAAGCGGGGCAGGGGCCAACCTGAGTGACGAACAGCTGGCGCTGGCCTGTGCCTCGCACAACGGTGCCGCGATCCATACATCCCGCGTCAACACATGGTTGGCCGATCTGGGTCTGACGGATGATGATTTTCGCTGTGGCCCTCAGGTGCCCGATGACCGTGAGGCCCGCGAAGCGATCATCCGCGCCTATGGCAGCCCCTGTCAGGTGCACAACAACTGCTCGGGCAAGCACGCTGGCTTTCTGACCTTGTCCAAACACCTGCGTGCGGGGCCGGAATACCACGAGATCGGCCACCCCGTTCAACAGGCCTGCAAGGCCGCCTTCGAAGAGGTGACCGAAGAAACCAGTCCCGGTTTCGGGATCGACGGCTGTTCGGCTCCAAATCACGCATGCACCGTGCATGGTCTGGCGCGGTCGATGGCGTTCTTTGCGTCAGCGCATGGGCGCAGCGACATCCGTAGCATCGCAGCGGACAAGCTGGCCCGTGCCATGATGACCTATCCCGAGCTGGTTGCGGGCGAAGGCCGTGCCTGCACGCATTTGATGCGTGCCATGAACCACAAGGTCGCGATCAAGACCGGCGCCGAGGGCGTTTTCACCGCCATCATCCCCGAAATGAAACTGGGTGTTGCTCTCAAGATCACCGATGGCGCGACCCGCGCCAGCAACGCCGCCAT
>CAZOMZ010000348.1:0-1848 GCA_964581065.1 uncultured Loktanella sp.
GCCTCGTCACTGTTGCCGGGGTCCATCTGGTAGGTCTTCTTGTCACCGGTCAGGGCTGAGGACGCCCCCACAGCATCGCGGAACGGCCCGTAGAAACTGGATGCATATTTGGCTGTGTAGCTGAGGATACAAACGTTCTGATGTCCCTCAGCTTCAAGCGCCGTGCGGATTGCCCCGATACGCCCGTCCATCATGTCCGAGGGGCCAAGGATATCCGCTCCGGCCTCGGCCTGTGCGAGCGCCATTTTCACCAGAGCCTCGACCGTGCGGTCGTTCACGATCTGACCGTCCTCGACGAACCCGTCGTGGCCGTTGATATTGTAGGGGTCGAGCGCGATATCGGTCATCACAGCAATGTCGGGGGCTGCATCCTTGATCGCGCGGATCGCCTGATTGGTCAGGTTGTCGGGGTCCCACGCCATGGCGCAATCCTCGGTTCTTGCCTCCATGCCTGTGTAGGGAAAGATGCACATGGCCGGAATGCCGAGGCTTTGCGCCTCTTTCGCGGCGGCTGCGATCCGGTCGACGGTGCGGCGCACAACGCCGGGCATCGAGGCAACCGGCGTTTCGGCATCCTTGCCCTCCATCACGAAGACCGGCCAGATCAGATCGTCAACCGTCAGCGTATTCTGACGCGCCAGGGCACGCAGGGCAGGCGACTGGCGCATGCGGCGCAGGCGGGTAGCGGGAAAGGGTGCAACGGTCGGTTTCATCGTATCGGGGCCTTTTTGAGGTATCTTGTGTTGGTGGCACGGTTTTTCCCGCACGACAAGTCTGGGCATCGGTCAGTACGGGCGCTAGGTTCGCTGGAGAGAGCCGATAGGAATGGATGAACCCGCGTGGACTGGACCGACGCAATTGCGCGCGTGATCGCGCTTGATACGTTTGACAACGTCTGGTTCTGGGCGGCGGTGATCGTGTCTTGGGCCGTGGCCTGCCACTGGCTGATCGGGGTACCGTTTGACATGCTGATGCGCGCCCGCCGCGGTGGCGATCAGGAGATGTCCGATCTGGAAGCACTGGTGGATATCAACGTTCGGCGCATCATGTGGTTTCAGCAGATCGCGGGCGCAGGCTCGGCTGGTCTCGTGGCTTTCGTGCTGGCAGGTGTCGGGCTCTTGGCCTTCGGATACCGGTTTGAGCTAGCGATCGGTGCAATGGTGCTGGGTGTTCCGCTTTTGCTTGTGGCGCTGTTGAACCTGTCATTGGCCCATGAATTGGACCGTGAACCTTTGCGGGGGAAGGCGCTTTTGGCACGGCTCTTTCGCGTCCGTCTCTGGACACAGGTGCTCGCCGCGATTTCCCTGTTTGTGACCGCTGTCTTCGGGATGGCCTTCAACATCGCGTCGCTCAACTTCTTTTGACAGTTGACTTCACCGGTCTGCGGGGTAGGTGAGCGGCCATGTCCCAGCCCAATCATATTACCGTCAGTGGCGCCCCGGAGGGGTTTGATGCGCAGCTTGTGCTTGAGGAAATGCGCAAGGGTGCACCGGTCGTCCATGTGGCCCGTGATGACAAACGACTGGCAGCGATGCAGGCGGCGCTGGCGTTCTTTGCGCCTGACGTGCCTGTTATTGTTTTTCCGGCATGGGATTGTCTGCCGTATGATCGCGTGTCGCCCAATACCGATATTTCGGCCGCGCGCATGGCGACGCTTGCGGCTCTGGCGCATGGGATGCCCGCACAGTTCATCCTGCTGACCACACTTTCCGCCGCCACACAGCGCGTTCCGGCCCGCAGCCTGCTGCGCGAGGCCGCCTTTACGGCCACTGTCGGCAACCGCATCAACGAAGAGGCCCTGCGCGCCTTTCTGGTTCGCATGGGGTTCACCCAAAGCCCGACCGTGAT
>CAZOMZ010000349.1:0-1823 GCA_964581065.1 uncultured Loktanella sp.
GGATCAGGTATTCGCGCCCGTCGCGGGTGACGACAGACACATAGCGCGCACCCAGCGAATTGATCCAGCCGAAGGTCTCGCCAAGGCTGATGACGTCGCCGGGTTTGATGGATTTGTCGAGCAGGATGATCACGCCCGATACAAGGTTCGACACCACCTTTTGCAGGCCGAAACCAAGGCCTACACCGATGGCACCTGACAGCACCGCAAGTCCGGTCAGGTCGATCCCCAGCGCGCGGACGCCCAGAAAGAAGGCCGCACCGTAAAAGGCGATCTGCACGCCCTTGACGATCAGGACCTGCATCGAGGGGCTGATATCCTCGTTCGATTTGATCCGCGCCGCCGTCGTTGTGGTAAAGAACCGCGCCAGCGCCACCAGCACCGTCAGAATGACCAGACCCTGCACCAGCAGCAGCAGTGAAAACCGCATCGTGCCAATGCTGAAACCGAGACTGTCGAGCAGTCTTTCGGCGGTCTCCAGCAGCCCGAGGATTTGCAGCGTCACCCAGACCCATGCGCCATAGCGGACCAGCTTGCGCAGGAAGGGGCTTTTGATCAGGCGCGTTGCAAAGGCGATCACCAGCCATGCAAAGGCCAGCGTGCCAATGATCCCCAGAATATAGCTGCGGCTGGGCCATGTCGCCTCGCGCATCACAAGAACGACAGCCCAGATCAGCGCCACAAAGAAAATTGCCCGCAACCGCTGGTGCACGACGACAAGGATGCGCATCCGCCACTTGGGCCAGTTCTCGCGTGATCCCATCCATGCACGGATGCGCGGCCCCAGCACAGCACGCATGACATGGGCCAAGGCGAACAGGCCCGCCGCGATCAAAAGCTGATAGAGGTTCCACGTGCGGAACATGTTTTCCAACAGGATCTGGCCCTGCGCAAAAAGCATCGTCCCGATGTTGAGCACCTCGTCCAGCGCCACGTCAGGTGGCGGAACGATGACCTCTGGGTCCTCTTGGATGTGTTCGGCCATATTGGATGTCTATTCCCCGTCTCGCAACAGCCTCGCATAAGGGCACGGCCGGCGACAAGTGTGGCGTTATGTATCGCGAAACAGTGAAATTCACCAAGAATCCGACTCCAGACTTGTTTGGTGATCATGCACCCATTAACAAAAGCTTAACTCTTTTTTGTGGAGGCATTTTTTGATGTCAGTTTCTTTGGTCCTTCTTGTGCTCTTGGGTGGCGCGCTTTTGATCCCGATGTTTGGCGAAGGTGACGAAGATGAAGGCAAGAACGAAATGCTTGGCGGTCCCGGAGACGACGAGATTGATGGCACGCCGGAAAATGACCTGATCCGCACGTTCCTTGGGAACGACACGATTTATGGCAACGAAGGTAACGACGAAATCCGCTCTGGCGACGGTGACGACTATGTCGAAGGCGGGCTGGGGCTTGATTACGTCAAGGCCGGAACAGGCAATGACGCAGTTTTCGGTCAGGAAGCAAATGACCGACTCTTTGGTGATCAGGGTGATGACTATCTTGACGGCGGTATCGGCTCGGATGTGATCCGCGGCGGATGGGGCAATGACCTGATCTTCGGTGGAAGCGAGAATCTCAGCACGCAGTCGGATGTCCTCTCGGGCGAAGACAACAGTGACACCATCTTCGGCTGGGGCAACGGCACGACCATGAGCGGTGGTCTGACTGACAGCGACAACCCCGATGCGGACAATGATGACACGCTGGTCATGGTCACAGGTGAAGGCCAGATGGAAAACCCGGGGACGGGTGATGCAAATATGAACATCGCTCTTGCGAATGTCTCGGACGCGCAGCTGACATTTATCGAGGTTGGCGGCTTTGAG
>CAZOMZ010000350.1:0-1806 GCA_964581065.1 uncultured Loktanella sp.
CGGCCTGTGCGCGGGTGTTGTGGAAGATCAGCGTCGTCTTGTGCTGTTTGACCTGTTCCAGAACGGCCGGAATGGCATGGGCCGCACCACCACCGGCCCAGGGCGGGTTCTCATCGGTTGCCAGCATCGCGATATCCGGATCGGGCCCGGGGTCCGCATGCAGGATCGGGCAAGGGTCGGGGTGGCAGGCCAGTTCGCCCGCTATGGCTGCTGGGTTCTCCACCGTGGCAGATAGCCCGACGCGGCGCACCTGTGGTGCAAGGCTTTGCAACCGGCTGAGGCAGAGCATCAGTTGATCGCCGCGTTTGCTTTCCGACAGTGCGTGGATTTCGTCGACGATCACCCTTTGCAGGCTGCCGAATATGCGGGGCGCGTCCTCGTAGGACAAAAGAAGCGCCAGCGATTCAGGTGTTGTCAGCAGGATATGCGGCGGGTCAGCACGTTGGCGTCGTTTCTGGGTGTAAGAGGTATCGCCGGTGCGGTCCTCGATCCGGATCGGCAGGCCCATCTCCTCCACCGGTGTCCGCAGATTGCGTTTGATATCGGCGGCCAGCGCCTTGAGAGGCGAGACATAGAGCGTGTGTAGTCCCTGATGCGCGCCCTCTGCCAGCGCCGCCAGAGTGGGCAGGAAACCCGCAAGTGTTTTACCCCCGCCGGTGGGCGCAATCAGCAAAAGCGCGGGCGCCTCCGCCTGATCCAGCATGGCTTGCTGATGCGGATGGATGTCCCAGCCGCGGGTGGCGAACCAGTCCTGAAAGATCGGGGGAAGGGTGCTCATGGGTCTAAAGTGCGGTGGCGGCGCGATGGGTCAAGACGCACGGGGGCGCAACTGCCGGATGGCCTCCTGCACAGCGCGGGGCAGGGTGGTGTCGGCCCCGCCTGCGATATCAAGGGCGGCGGCCACGTCTTTGAAGAGAATACCGATGCTGTTGTCTTCGCCGTAGCCGTCGCGGGCGAACTCGATCTCGTCAAACCCCGAGGCAAGCCAGTTCTGACCAGAAGCGTTATGGATCAGCGCCAGCAGTTTTCCTTCGTCGACGCCCTGCGCATCGGCCCAATCCAGAACCAGACGGGTCATCGCAGTATGCGAGGCAGCCAACAAATTGTTCAGAACCTTTGCCGTCATGCCCGCGCCGAAGTCTCCCATGTCGTGGATGGTTGTGCCCATCGCCGCAAGCGCAGGCATGACCTGATCCGCGGGTCCGCCTGTCATGAAGGTGAGCGTGCCTGCGTCTGCCTTGACCTGTGCACCCGACATCGGCGCGTCAATCAGCGCGATATGATCCGGCACGCGGGCCTGCAGCGCCTTTACATAGCGGGGCGAAAGGGTAGAGGAAATAACGACGCGCTTGAGATCGGGCGCACGGGTCACAAGCGCCTGATCGTCAAAGAGCACAGCGTCCGTTTCTGCACTGTCACGCACAACGGTGATCAGGGTCTCCAGCCCGTCGGCAAAGGCGCTGATGTCTTGGCCGACACCGTCGATCGGGCGTACATCATACCCGCGCGCAGCAAAACCTGCCTTGCGCAAATTGGCCAGCATCCCGAACCCCATTCGCCCGCAGCCTGCAACACCGGTGACACCGACCATTCTATCCTCCACGAAAAAGGGCTTCCCCCAGACTAGAGGGAAGCCCTGAAAATGAGAATGGCGGATCTCTTAGCGGACGATCTCTTCTTCCTTGACGAACATGTTCGCCCAGGCGCGGTCGATCAGATCGGGGGTCATCTGGTAGGGGATGCCCTCGAAGTCGCAGATCGAGATCATCTGGTCGATCAGGAAGATCGGCTGGTAGTTCGCATAGA
>CAZOMZ010000351.1:0-1805 GCA_964581065.1 uncultured Loktanella sp.
GCCCTAACTAAACGGCGCGCCCCGCCTGCATTCTCTCAAAATTCTTAGCCGCTTCTTCAGAGCATCAACCCCGCCTCAGCGCCCCAGCCCCGCCTCAGCAGCGCCGGTGAAGGGGGTTCTACGTCCAGCGCTCAGAACCCGCAACCCCTTTTTTGCAGAAATTGCATTTTTTCCACTCAGACCGTTTTTCCCCGTATTTTGAGAGGGTTGCGGCAATTTCCATGCAGACTTGGCCTGAGTCTGCGCAATTTTCTTAGGCGGTTTGAGAACTTCGCTACAATATCTAGCGGCGCAGACAAGCCGGCACACTATCGACATAGCGCAGATACGGATTTCAAGGGTGCCAAACGGCCCGAGTCGCGCGGAATCAACGACTCAGGCTGTCTGCCTCTTGCGTGCAAGTTCGATGTAGCGACTCGCAACCAAGCCCAGAATGATCACCAGATAGATGATCGGTTCGAGCTGAAAGCCTTTCACCAGCCACAGATAATGGAGCGCCGCCAGCACCGCCGCCGGATAGGTCAGCTTGTGCAGCTTGCGCCAGGCGGCGGCACCCAGACGCCGGACCGACAGGTTGTTCGAGGTCACTGCCAGCGGGATCAGCAACAGGAAGGATGCCATGCCGACGGTGACATAGGGCCGCTTCACGATTTCGGTCCAGACTCTTTCGAGGCTCTGCACATCGAGAATGGCGAAGACAAGAAAATGCGCCAGCACAAAGAAGAAGGCCGTCACGCCGATCGCGCGCCGGAACTTGAGCAGGTTCACGCCCGCCCATTTCCGTAGTGGTGTGACAAGCAGGCCCAGCACCAGAAGTTTCAGCGCGATTTCACCGTAGGTCCGTTCCAGCACGTTGATCGGTTCAACCAGATAAGGACCAAGCTGGTTCAGGGCGCGCCAGAATTCCCAGACCGCATAGGCCGCGCCCGCGACATAGATCAGCCATGCTGGCACCTTGCGCAGCGCGCCATTCAATTTGCCAGCGATATCCATCTAGCAACATCCACTTCCATCTTGAATTGGAGGACAGGGGACCGTCCCGTAAGAACAATAGACACAGCAGTCCCCCTGCTTGGGGCGCAACACCGTTCCACAGCCCGTGCATTCGTAGAACCACTGGCAAGCGTCGGTCGGCATCTCTTCGGACTTGCTCACGCCGCAGGACGGGCAGGTGATTGTCGACGTCAGAACGATCTGCGTGTCAGCCATAGGCCTGCTCCCATGATCAGGAATGAAGCGCCGGCGAAGGGCAACAGGACCGCGTCCCGATAGAGGACGTCAATCAGGCCTGCCGCGCCAACTGCCGAGAGCACAATCGGCAGCACTGGCGTGAAACAGCACAAGAGGCCGACAGCCGCGCCAATTCCACCACCCCATGCCAGCATGCGCCCCATCAGAAGAACCGCGTCAGGTCCATGCCTTCGTAAAGGCTTGCCACTTCGGGGTAGCCATTGAACATAAGCGTGTCCTGCCGCGCAGCAAAAAGCCCGCCACCAATGCGCCGTTCGGTCGCCTGGGACCAGCGCGGGTGATCCACATTGGGGTTCACATTACTATAGAAGCCGTATTCACGGGAATTGGCCTTGTTCCAGCTTGTCGGCGGTTCGCGGTCGGTCAGCGTGATCCGCACAATCGATTTGATCGACTTGAAGCCGTACTTCCATGGCACCACCAGACGGATCGGCGCGCCATTCTGATTGTAGATCGGCTCGTCATAAATCCCTGTAGCCATGATGGTCAGCGGATGCATGGCCTCATCCAGACGCAGACCTTCGACATAGGGGAAGTCCAGCACGCGCCGCTGC
>CAZOMZ010000352.1:0-1792 GCA_964581065.1 uncultured Loktanella sp.
CCGTGGCTCATCCAGACCTGTTCTTTGTCCGTCGCAAACCAGCCGTCCAGCAGTGAAAGTTTGCCATTCGGCGTCACATAGGCGCGACCGAACTCTGCCGTGCCGTGGCCGCTGACCACCTTGCCACCCAGTTGCGTCATCATCGTCTGCTGGCCATAGCAGATGCCCAGAACCGGCACACCAAAGGACCAGAGGCTTTCAGGGGCGCGGGGCGAGCCCTCGCGCGTTACGCTGTCGGGGCCACCGGAGAGGATCACCGCTTTCGGGGCGAACTCCGCCAGAAAAGCATCTGTCACATTCTGGTAAGGGTGGATTTCGCAGTAGACGTTCAACTCGCGCAGGCGGCGGGCAATCAGCTGCGTGACCTGGCTGCCGAAGTCGATGATCAGAAGGCGTTCATGCATGATATTTTCCATGCCGCACCCGTAAAGGCGGGCGCTTGCAAGCGCAAGAGGATCGTGTGCGCCAGAGGGCCCCTACAGGGCAGGGATCAGAATTTGTAGTTTACGCCGACGCGAATGCTGTAGAAATCACCGGTGCCGGTAAAATCCGCAACCGTCGGGGGCGGTTCGCTGCCACCTTCGTTGGTTCCGAAGGTCAGTTCGCCAAGATCGTAGTATCCCGCCTCTGCGAATACGGTCGAGAAGGGGCTGGTGATACGCTCGACCCCGATGGCATATGTCAGGCCCGATGCAGTGGATTGACCTTGTTGCGGGCTATTGCGAATGCCACCGTCAACTGTCGCGATTGCAAGGCCGCCTGCACCATAGACAAGTGTCCGGATGTCGGTGACGATCCCGACCTTGGCGCGCAAGGTCGTCAGCGTTTCGATCGCGACGTTGCAGTCGCCGCTGACGCATTGCCAACGGACACCGTCAGGATCCAGTGCCCCAGCCGATGTCTCGCCTTCGGGACCTAGCAGAATGGCCGCGTCTCCGCCAAAGACCATGTTGCCCTGCTGAAAGTGAACGCCGCCGTGGATGCCATAGAGAAATCCGGTCACCTCGACCGCTTCTCCCGCTTCGTCGAGTTCGGGCACGCCAAGGGCATATTCTCCAGCGCCCAGCCCAACCGACGCGCCATAATAGGCGCCGTCCCAGCTTTGAGCTGATGCTGCTGTCGCAGTTCCCAATAATGCAAATGCGGCCACCCTCAACACATGCGTCATCCCAAACCCCTCAATCAAAAAAGCCCACGTCGTTTCGCGAACCTAACGGCATTTCCGGCGGGTTCAAAGCAAATAGCGGGGATGTCGTTTTCGGGTCTGAATGGACGCAAACCCCGCACGGGCGGTCCTTTGGCCGGTGTATGAAGCGCAGCAAGAACGCGGTGCCTTCAAATAGGAGTTTCGAGATGTCCGACGCAGCAGCAAGATCCGGTCGCAGAGCCAGAGGTGGCGGAGGCGCTGCCCGCCGTGCCGAACGGACCGCCGTCAGTGTCGAGACAGCCAAGTATATCGAACGCAATATTCCCAACTTTGAAGTCCTGACTGAAGAGGCCCTGCAGGTCATCGAGGCAAACGCCGAAACAGTGCTTGCCGAGATCGGTGTGAACTTTGTGGACAACCCCGAAGCGCTCGAGCGGTGGAAGGCCGTCGGTGCAGACGTCGAAGGCGAACGCGTGCGCATCCCGCGCGGTCTGGCCCGCAAACTATGTTCTACAGCGCCATCCGAATACATCCAGCACGCCCGCAACCCAGAACGCAGCGTGAAGGTAGGCGGTACAAGCATGGTGCTCGCGCCTGTCTACGGCCCGCCCTTCGTGCGTGATGCCGAAGGTGGCCGCCGCTATG
>CAZOMZ010000353.1:0-1771 GCA_964581065.1 uncultured Loktanella sp.
TCGATGAATTCACCTTTGAGGAAATCGAATATGCCCATGGTTGTGGTTCCTTAAGTCAAGTTGTGAGCGGCGCGCAGGCTGTGGCGTCCGCGTCTCTGCGGGTGCTCGATTGGATTAATACGACAAGTCCGAGCAATGCGTCATCGTCTTTGTAGAGTGCAATCATTTCGAGGCATGCGCCAGACAGGCCCAGGTCGCCCGCAGGAAAGACCGATCCGTCCGGCTGTTCAACCAGCGCCGGTCCGGGGGTCAGCGTGTTGATCTGTGCCAGCACGGTCTGCGGCAGCATGTTGCCTGCCCAGATCTGACCGTCTGTCTGGAATGCAACAAAGCCTGACCGCGTTTGTGCAAAGCCCAGTGAGACCGCGCGATCGACAAATCCGTCCGACCAGACCAGCCCCAAGCCAGACATGCGCGCGGCCGAGGCGTCGTCCAGAATGCCAACGACCCAAGCAGTACTGTCTGGTGTTTCAACGAAATCCACCCCCTCCGTCGATTGTGCGAGCGGATCTAGCACCGTGACGGAATTCTGTGGCATCTCCCAGCCGATGCTCTGCGAAAAGAAGGGCGCGAAACCCATCTGATCCGCGACCCATGCGTCAAAGCGATCTTGCGCGATGCCCCAAGTGGGCAGGCAGAGACATGCAATGACTGCCAAGTTCCGCATCAACTTGACCCTTCAGCCAGATAATCCCGCGCAATTTGTCGTGCGATCGGCGCGGCGGTTGCCGCGGTCATGCCGGTTTGCAGGCGCGGATCATAAAGCATCTGCAACAAAAGCTCGTCATGCGTGGTCAGCAGGGCGAATTCCTCGTCATCGTTAAAGATCGACGGGCGCGCCTGCGGGCTGTCGTTGGCAAGGCCCATGCCCTGCGCCAGTTCTTCATGGATGCAGGCCGTCCGCATCAGGCTGGGGTGTTCGGCGCGGATCAGTGCGATGGCCTTGTTATAGTTCGACCGTCCCACTTCGAATGTGCCGATGACAACGCAGAGCTGCTCGCGCGGCAGGTTCTCGAAGGTGCGGACTGTGGCCTCGGAAATGCTGGGGATCAACTGCCGCAGGGTGGCCCCATAAGCGCGGCGTTCTTCCTCATGCAGGAAAAGAACGCGGAAATTCGGGTTGCGGTCCGTGATCGTGATCGGGACGCCGGTCAGGCGCGAGAGGCGCGCGGCGTAGGTCGAGACCGTCACGAAGTCGCGCGCCCGCTGTTCGGGCGAGACCAGATCGCCGAATTCCACCGACATCCGGATCGGCCCGTCCCAGCGGCGCAATTGCGAGATCGTGTTGCGCGGCTGCTGAAAGTCGCTGTCGTCAACGTATTCGTTGAAAAGGGCAATGCGCACGAAATTGCGGGCCAGCACCGTGTCGGTCACAGGTGTGTCCGGTCCACCACCGTCTCCACGCAAGAGCCCTTGTGTCAGCAGATCGCTTTGCAGCCGCCCGTAATAGCTTGCCAGCGCTCGGCTTTCGGGGCTGGGTTGTGCCTGCTGGTCAGGGACCGCGGGGGGTGGCGGTTCAGGGATTGGTGCGGCTGTCTGCATGCCAAGCGGCAGGCGGTCGCAACCTGCCAGCCCGGCCACCAGAGCCAGGCTGACTAGGATTGACTTGCGACCGCTGATTGCCGTCACATCAGGCGCCTGTTGCGGTGCCGACGGTGTCGCCCAGACCGGTCTTGCGGGCCTTGGCTGAGGCAAGCGTGTTCTTCAGCTCTTCTTCCATCTTTTGCAGCTCGACCTCGGCCTCGGCGCGCTTGCGCTTGCCTTCGTCGGC
>CAZOMZ010000354.1:0-1767 GCA_964581065.1 uncultured Loktanella sp.
CCCCATAAACCTTCACAACCGCCGCATCATCTTCCCCGCCCAGCCCCATTTCAACCGCCTTGCGGAACTGGGCCAGCGCCGCCTCGGTCACGGGTGCGTCGAATCCAGCGCCTTTCGCAATCTCCAGCACGATCCCGAGGTCTTTGGGCCAGATGTTCACTGCGCTGCGTGGGGTATAGTCTCCCTCTACGATATGCGGTGCGCGGTTCTCCAGCATCCAGCTTGTGCCGGCGCATTCGGGGATGACCGCAAGGAAATCTGCAGGGCTGATGCCTTGGGTCATGCCGAATGACAGCGCCTCGGCCATGGCGGCGATATGCACGCCTGCCAGCAACTGGTTGACCGCTTTCATGGCCGAGCCCGCGCCCGCCGTCTCGCCCAGACGAAAGACCTTTTCGGCCATCGCATCCAAGGCTGCATCAGCCGCGGCAAAAGCCTCAGGCGTTCCCGCCGCCATGATCGACAAGCGTCCGTCTGCCGCTTTTGCAGCACCCCCCGAGATCGGGGCATCGAGGTAGCGCACGCCATGTTCCGCACAACGGGCCTCCATATCGCGGGCAAAGTCCGGCGGCACTGTGGCACAGGCCAGAACAACGCTGCCCGCCTTGAGATGCGGGACGGCGCCGTTTTCACCGAACAACACGGCCTCGGTCTGGGCGGCATTCAGGACCACCACGACAAGCGCATCAAAAAGGCCCGCGACATCGGTCAGGGCGCCCCCTGCCCCGCCTTCATCCTCAAAGCGCGCAACCTGATCGGGGTTGATGTCGAACCCGTGCACTTTGTGACCGGCCCGCAGCAATGACTGCGCCATGCCATACCCCATCGAGCCCAGCCCGATGATCCCGATGTTCTGTCCCATGTGATCCCCCTAGCGTTCCATCGCCCCTTTGCCTGCGATGATCTTGTCGCGGAACTTTTCGATGCGTGCAATGCGGGTCGCGGATTGCTTGGCCTGACCCAGATTGAACGCATAGCTTTTCTGCCGCCCCGGGGTCAGGGCGGCAAAGGCTTCGGCCAGTTCAGGATCAGCGTCAAGCGCGTCGATCAGCTCGTCCGGGATCGGGACCTCGCGTTCCACCTTGGGAGGCTTGAGCCCTTGTTCGGCGTAGCCCATGGCCTCGGCCAGATAGGCGCGGATGATGTTGGCGCGCTTGGCAACTTGTTCGTTCGCCGTAAAGCGGATCATGTCAGGATTCTGGGTGTTCTCACCCTGCTTCTCCAGAATGCCTTCCGGGTCTTTCATGAGTGCCGCGTTGAAAAACGACAGGCGAAAGTTGGTCTGGAAGGCGCCCATGATCACGATGTTGCGGCCTGCATGCATGTAGCAGGGATGCCCCCATTTGGCGTGCTCGGAGAGGCCAGCCTCGAGGCAGAGCGCCCGCAAAGCGGCCAGCCCGTCTTTCCAGAGCATCGCGGAACAGGCGGGCGTATCAAACCGGTCGCAGCGGCCGCAGCCACGGGCGAAGTAGACTTCGGGGTCGGTTATCATTTGGCGGTCGGCTGGCATTGGGCGCTCCATGTGCTCGGTACCAGACTGGACCGGATGCCCTGAGCAGACAAGCACACAAAGCAAAAGGCCCCCGCGGATGCGAGGGCCTTTCCAATTCATATCAGCCTAAGGCTTACAGACCGGTCGACACGTCGATCGTGTTGCCTTCTTCCAGCGTCACGTAGGCCTTTTTGACATCCTTGCGGGTGCCGAGCTGGCCGCGGAAACGCTTGACCTTGCCTTTGGTGATCGTGGTGTTCACGGCCTTGACCTTG
>CAZOMZ010000355.1:0-1754 GCA_964581065.1 uncultured Loktanella sp.
TTGCGTTCGATGGGCCAACCCCGATGTTCACCAGCGTAATGCCGGAACCATTCTCACGCTTGAGGTGGTAGGTCGGCATCTGCGGCAGCTTCGCAGGCACCTGAAGCTGGGCATCTGCCTCGGTAATCTCGACATTGCCGGTGCTGACAAAGCTGGTGTAGCCGCTGTCCTTGTCGGCGAGCATATGGCGGGCGTAGGCCTCGAACTCTTCGACGTAGAACTGGTAGTTGGTAAAGAGAACATGGTTCTGGAAGTGTTCAGGCGCGGTGGCCGTGTAGTGGGCCAGACGCGCCAGAGAATAGTCAATGCGCTGTGCGGTAAAAGGTGCAAGCGGACGCGCGCCGTCGGGATATGTGAACCCCTCACCATTCACGATGCTGTCGTGCGTCGTGCTCAGGTCCGGTACATCGAAGTTGTCACGCAGGTTGAAATCCATCGAACCATCGTGCGGCACCGTGAGGCCCGGATCATTTGCAGCCGCAAAATGGACCGGCATCTCGGTGGCGGAGGGTCCGATAATGACCGGCACACCGTGGCTTTTGATCAGAAGGCCGATCTGCTGTTCTAGATAGGCCGCAAAGAGATCGGGCCGCGTCACGGTTGTCGCATAGATGCCGGGTTCTGCCACATGGCCAAAGGACAAGCGGTTATCCATCTTGGCATAGGTCGTCGTCGTCAGCCGGATTTCGGGATAGAATGCGCGGATCCGGCTGGCCGGCTGGCCTTCGCGCAAGGCCTTGGCAAAGTTGTCGGACAGGAACCGTACGGCGGTGTGATATAGTTCTTGCAGACGCACTACGGCCGCCTTGGGATCGGTGAAACTCTCCGGTCCCGGCACTTCCGGTGTGCGTATCATTGCCTGCTCTGCCATGTTCATGCGTTGTCCTCGAACAATTCTGTTATTTCAAATCTGTCGACATCCACGAGACCCAGATCAGAGATCCGTAACGACGGGATGACGACAAGTGCCAGCAGCGAGTGCTGCATATAGGCGTTATTCAATGTGCAGCCGCAGGCGGCCATCGCGGCGACCATGCGGTCTGCTTTTGCGGCAACTTCGGCCGCTGGGCTGTCTGACATGAGACCGGCAATGGGCAGTTCCACCAGCGCGATCTCTTCCCCGTCTTTCCAGATCGAGACACCGCCGCCCACCTCGCCCAAGCGGTTCGCGGCTGCGGCCATCATCGCGCGGTCGGTCCCGACGACGATCATATGGTGGCTGTCATGGGCGACGGTCGAAGCCATGGCTATCTTGCCTGTATACCCAAAACCCGAAACGAAGCCGTTGGTCACGGCCCCCGTTCCGCGATGCCGCTCGACAAGCGCGATCTGGTAGACATCGCCTTCACCTTCGACCAACCCGTCCACGACGGGCAGTTCAGCGGTCAGCGCCTCGGTCGGGGCTTGGTTCTCGACGACGCCGATGACCTTGGCCTTGACGCTGTTCTTGCCTTCGGGCGCCGCGATCTCGAAATCGCGCGGGCCGAGTGTCTTGCCCAAATGCACCGTGCCGCGCGCATCCATGGGCCAGTCGTAATGCGGGCAGGTCACGGTCAGCTTGCCATCCTTCGCAACGGTGATGCCCCGTGCGATGACTTCCTCGATCGGCAGGGTCGTGAGGTCCGAGGTCAGGATGACATCGGCCCGCCGCCCGGGGGCGATCGAGCCCAACTCGCGCTCCAGCCCGAAATGCGTCGCCGTGTTGATTGTCGCCATTTGCAGCGCGATCACCGGATCACAGCCGCAGGCAATCG
>CAZOMZ010000356.1:0-1753 GCA_964581065.1 uncultured Loktanella sp.
CGGCTTCGTCTTCCATGTCATCATCCAGCGTATCGGGATCATCACCAAGCTGATCCCCATAGCCCATGTCACTGATCATCTGGCGGGCAAATCTTGCAAATGCCTGCTGGTCTGACAGGGTGTTCTCGAGGTTGTCGAGCGTGCCGCCGCAGTGGTCTTCGATGAACCCGCGCCAGAGTTCCATCACGTTATCCGCGCCTTTAGGCAGATCACGGCCGGTGGCTAGGTGGCGGATCAGATAGCCGGCAGCAACGGCGAGCGGCGCATCGGCGGCCTGATTGATCTGGTCATACCCCTTGCGCATCGCATCGGTGCCGATCTTGGCGTCGATATTGCCTGCGGTGCCGGGCATATAGCGTGCTCCGACCGCTTCGATTCTGGCGGTTTCCATCGCCTCGTAGAGATCCTGCGCCATCTGGCCCTGCGGCATATAGCGGGCGGCGACCTTGGGGTCGTGAAACTTGTGGCGCAAGGCGTAGGCGTCAGCCGTGCCACGTGCCAGCAACACCTCATCGCGGGTCATCCGGCGCGACACCTGCGGCAACCGGATCGTGTCTGCCGTCTGTCCTGCAGGATCGACGGAATAGGTCACCGAGAGTTCCGGATCATCAGCCAGCACTTTGGTGGCTTCGGCCAGCGCTTTCTTGAACGGATCGGCAGGGTTGTCAGAGGGCTTTGTCATTGTTCCGATAAATCATTCCCGCCGCATTTCGGCAAGGGGTTGGTGTAGGGCAGATATGGTGCGAAATCCTGCGCAGTCCATCCACGCAATTCGTCCTTTGAGGCATGGGCTTTGAAAACCCTGCCAGCAACAGGTTCACTCTGTCGGGATCGTGTGCACAACGAACCCCATTTTATCGAAAACCGCTGGTCCGGCCCAACCGGCCCGCGCGCCGCTATTCCTCGACGAACTCGGCCTCTTCGAAGGTGATCCCCGCTTCGGGATCAATTTCAAAAGGATCCTCGGCGAGCTGATGCAGATGCGTCAGCTCGGCGGCACCTGCAACAATCGCACCAGACTCATCGACGAATGCCAGCCGCGGACGATAGGTCTTGCCACCCAAGGTGATTTCGCCTTCGTCAAACAGATAGGCCAGCTCGGTCACGATGCCTTCGACATTGGCCTTCGCAAGGTCCTCACTCATGTTTTCGGCAAAGAGCGGCAGCAGGGCATGGGCCATCAGGGTCGCGGCGGATTCCGCGAGATCCTCGTGGCTGACCTGATAATCCGCCGGCAGCGGGGCGCCAATTTTCATTTTCATCGTGCGGCTCCTGTCGAATGATTTGGCGCAGTTTTGCCAATGAATTCGTCGGCATTATGGCAATGACAGGCGATTTCGTCGGCAAGGATGTGGTGGCGCGGGTTTCAATCCACGGGCCCGCTTTCGCAAACGAAAATGGGCGGGTCCGAAGACCCGCCCAACACAATTCTTGCTATTTCACCGTCGCAGCCTAGCCGAGGCTCATGCTCGCCGCGCTTTCGGGCAGTTCTTCGTCAAAGCAACGCTGGTAGAATTCTGCCACGGTCTGGCGCTCAAGCTCGTCACATTTGTTCAGGAAGGTCAGGCGGAATGCATAGCCCACATTCTGGAAGATGCGCGCGTTCTCGGCCCATGCGATGACGGTCCGTGGCGACATCACTGTCGACAGGTCGCCATTCATAAAAGCGGTGCGGGTCAGATCGGCGACAGTGACCATCTGGCTGACCGTCTTGCGGCCTTTGTCGGTGTTGTAGTGTGGCGACTTGGACAGC
>CAZOMZ010000357.1:0-1748 GCA_964581065.1 uncultured Loktanella sp.
GATCGTATCCACATTGCCCGTATCAATGGCGATCCGCAGCTTGGTGCCGACCCCGTCGGTCGCAGCCACAAGGATCGGATCCTTGTATCCGGCCGCCTTGAGATCAAAGAGCGCACCAAAGCCGCCCAGTCCCGACATCACGCCCGACCGCGCGGTGCGCTTGGCCGCTGGCTTGATCCGTTCCACAAGCGTGTTGCCCGCATCAATATCAACGCCCGCATCGGCGTAGGTGAGGCCATTTTTTGTCATCAGGGCAACTCCGTCCAGCTTTGGCGCGTCGTTAGCCTATCAGGAAAAGGAAGGGAACAGATTAGTCGCCCACAGGGGTGGAATACAGCAGGAAAGAGGTCTTATCATCAATGTAGCACTTGGACTTGGGAGCCTGCAGAGATGGATGCCTTTTTTGATCGCCTGCAGCAGATGTTCTTTAGCGGTCAGGCTTTGCTGCTGTCGCCATTCTATCTGTCAGGCTTCGTTGTGATTGCATTCGTCATCTATCTGATGCGCCGCGAGCAAGGTGGATTCTTTCGCTGGCTCTTTCCGGCGCGGGTGTACGGGCATCGCTCGACACGCGCCGATGTGGGCCTCTTTGCGTTGGGACAGCTGTCGCTGGCGCTTGGCCTGCTGGCGCGATTTGCTGCAGCACCGGCCGTTGCGGCCTATGTGGCCGCTCGCATGCCATACGCCCCGCTCGGTGACATCCAGCTTTCCCCCGTGGGTCTTGCGCTGCTGCTGTTTATGGCCGGTGATTTTGCACTTTACTGGGCACACCGTGCCCACCACACCATCGCCGTGATCTGGCCCCTCCACGCCGTACATCACAGTGCGGAAGTCCTCAGCCCGATTACCGCATATCGCCAGCATCCGCTGTCATCGGCAATCAACACCAGTTTCAACACAGTGGTCGTGGGCGCCTTATTCGGATTGTTGGTCGGCGTCTTCGACCCTAACGCCACTGTCATCGAGATTGCCGGCGCAAATGCTTTTGTCGTGATCGTCAATATGACTGTCACAAACTTTCACCATTCCCATATCTGGGTCAGCTTCGGCCCAGTCTGGGAAAGGCTGGTGATATCGCCCGCGCAGCATCAAGTACATCACAGCACCGACCCTGCCCATTTCAACAAGAATTTCGGGCAGACACTGGCCATCTGGGACTGGATGTTCGGCTCACTCTACCTCACGGGCAAGGATGAAAGCGTGACTTTCGGCCTGAACAGCAAAGCCGATGCGCCATTGATGACGCACCGGCTTTGGCAGGTTCTCTGGGATCCTCTTCGCCGGATGGCCTATCTGGCAATCGGGCGAAGGGATGTCTGATCACATGTCTTCAGGTTCTTCCGGAAGCATCTCGGTCTTGCCGCGCGTTGCAAACCCGGCCATGGAACTAGATGCAATCACGATGCCAACAAGTGCCAGAAGCACCAAAGCCCCGTTCATACCGCTGTCGTCGGTCGGTCGCACGACAACCGTTTCATAGGCAACCATGGCCGTACCTGCATGGACCGCACCAGCCGCAACCAACGCGCCTGCAAATATCAAAAACTTCTTCATGTCACTGTCCTTCACAAACTGATCGAAAACGGATTGAACCAAAGCCACCCCGTGCCGAACCTTAGCAAATAAATTCCTCTCGCATACAGATTTCTCTGCTTCGGCTTGACCGTCCCGCCCCGTCTGCTACTCAAATCCCCGCGTGGGCCTGTAGCTCAATTGGTTAGAGCAGAGCGCTCATAACGCTTTGGTTG
>CAZOMZ010000358.1:0-1742 GCA_964581065.1 uncultured Loktanella sp.
CGCGCTGACGCTCTTTGCCTTCCGAGCAGGGGCGCTTGAGGCCAAGGGTGTCTTTTCCACCGTCAGCCGCGAAAGCGCGTTGATCCTGAACAACATCCTGTTGTCGGTCAGCTGCTTTGTGGTTTTCATCGGAACGATCTGGCCGCTGGTGGCCGAGATGCTTTTCGACAGAACCCTGTCCGTCGGGCCTCCCTTCTTTGACGCGGCCTTCACGCCGTTCATGGTCGGGCTCGCTGTTATCCTGCCGATCGGATCGATCATCGCGTGGAAGCGCGGGACTTTCGGAAGGGCGATCAAGGCGACTGTGGGTTGGCTGGTGCTGGCGGTAGCGCTGGGGTTGCTGGCCTATGCCATGCAGACCGGCAATTCGGCATTGGGTCCCGTTGGCGTCATTCTTGGTGTCTGGGTCGTGGGTGGTGCGCTGGCGGACCTGTGGTTGCGCGGCGGGCGCGGAGGGATGGGTGACCGTCTGCGGCGGATCAGCCGCTTGCCGCGCGCGGACTGGGGCAAGGCGACCGCCCATATCGGGATGGGTGTGACGATCTTTGGCATCGCTGCAATGCTGGCTTGGGAACAGGAAGACATCCGTGTCGCAAACATCGGCGAGGCCTGGACCGTCGGCCAGTTTGAATTCCGCCTTGATGATGTCCGCAACGAGCAGGGCCCGAACTATATCACGACGCTGGCGGATATCTCGGTCTGGCGTGGTGACAGTCAGGTGGGCGATCTGCATCCCGAGAAACGCTTTTACCCCGTTGCCAATATGCCAACGACCGAAGCCGCGATCATCAACGGGTTCCTGCGCGATATCTACGTGGTCATCGGCGATCCTCAGGAGAACGGCGGCTGGGCGGCGCGGGTCTATATCAAACCCTTTGCCAACTGGATTTGGGGCGGTGCGATCCTGATGGCGCTGGGGGGCTGTTTCTCGCTATCAGACCGGCGGTTGCGAGTGGGGGCTGCGGCCTCGCGCAAGCCGAGTGGCGCGGTGCCTGCGGAATGAAGCGCCTGCTGCTGATCCTGAGCTTGCTTGCCGCGCCATTATGGGCCGTTGAGCCGGACGAGATCCTTGACGATCCGGTGCTCGAAGACCGTGCACGCGCGCTGTCACAGGGCCTGCGCTGCCCTGTCTGCCGCAACGAAAGTATCGACGAAAGCAATGCCACGCTGGCCAAGGAACTGCGCATCGTGCTGCGTGAAAGGCTTGTTGCGGGGGACAGCGACCAAGAGGCGGTCGACTTTATGGTGGCCCGCTATGGCGAATATGTCCTGCTGCGGCCCGACGCCAGCGGCGCAAATATGATCCTCTGGCTCGCTGCACCAGCCCTGCTGCTGGTCGCCCTTGGGATCGGGTGGTCCACGATACGCGCCAAACGTGCGGCTCCTACAGCCTTGTCTGACGAGGAAAAGGCAGAGCTTGAGAAAATCTTGCGGTCGTGACGCGCCGTAGCGCTTTCGGGGTCTGCGCGATGCGATAGGGTGTCGCCAAGAGCAGATAAGGAACGCAGACATGGACTACCAGGCCATCGCCCTCACAATCCGCAACAAGGTTGCGGTGATCACCCTGAACCGCCCGCAAATGATGAACGCGCTGAACACGCAGATGCGCGCCGAGATCACCCATGCGGTCAAGGTCGCCGAAGCCGAGGCACGTGTGCTGGTAATCACCGGCGCAGGCAAGGCGTTCTGTTCCGGTCAGGATCTGGGCGACAGCAGCAATGCAGCCAACCTAGATCTCGAAC
>CAZOMZ010000359.1:0-1740 GCA_964581065.1 uncultured Loktanella sp.
GTGGTTCCAACGGGTGTGAATACATGACCTGCGGTGTTGCGGTGATCCTCGGGACGATCGGTGCCAACTTCGGTGCGGGTATGACGGGCGGTATGGCCTATCTCTATGACCCGAAAGGTGAGGCCCCTGCGCTGATGAACATGGAAACGCTGGTGACATGCCCCGTGACCGTGCAGCACTGGGAGGACCAGCTCAAAGGTCTGATCGAGCGTCACGCTGCCGAGACCGGCAGTGTGAAGGCGACCGAGATCCTGACCCATTGGGAGACCGAGAAGGGCAATTTCCTGCAGGTCTGCCCGAAAGAGATGCTGGTACACCTGCCGCATCCTTTGAGCATCGAGGAAGCCGCGATCCCTGCGGAATAAAGGACACGCCCCTGCGTCAATCGTGATGCGGGGGCGTTGACGTATCAGCCCGGCCCGTGGCTTATGGATGCTGATGGCAGAGCAGAGCAAAACGAAGGGCAGAGGCGCAAAGAGGCCCGCCCCGAAAAAGAAAACCGCCAAGAAGACAGAAGACCGGCCCGGGCTGCTTGCGCGGCTGCGCCGGTTTCTGCGCCGTGTGGTGATGTGGTCTGTGCTTGGTGTGGCGGGCTTTGTCCTGCTCTGGACCTTGCTTTATGCGCTGATCAATCCGCCCACGACGCCTTACATGTTTTCCGAAAGCCGCCGTTTGGGTGGGGTGGAGCAGGACTGGGTGCCGATTGACGATGTGGCCCCGATCATGGCCCGCGCCGTGGTCGCCGCCGAGGACGCAAATTTCTGCCTGCACTGGGGGTTGGACGTTGATGCGATCCAGCGGGCGGTGGACAATGGGGTCGGCGGGGCGTCGACCATTTCGCAGCAGGTGGTGAAGAATGTCTTCCTCTGGCACGGACGATCCTGGGCGCGCAAATCCATCGAGGCGCTCTGGACGCCGGTGACCGAGGCGCTTTGGTCCAAGCGGCGGATTGTGGAGCTTTATCTGAACGTGGCCGAGTTTGATGAGGGCGTCTTTGGTGTGCAGGCGGCCGCACGGCATTATTTTGGGGTGGATGCAGCCGATCTGAGCCGCACGCAGGCCGCGCGGCTGGCGGCGATCCTGCCCGCACCGCAAAGCCGGTCGGCCAGCAACCCCAGCACCTTTACCCGCAACCGGGCGGCGGCAATCCTCGCAGGGGCTGATACGATTGCGGCGGACGGGCGCGCGGCCTGCTTTGAAAACTGACCACCGGATTGATCTAAGGCCCGCCTTGGGGCATTGAAGAAGCACCCATTTTACGAGCGCATCATGAATACTCTGTACCATTACGCCCTGTCGCCCTTCTGCCGCAAAGTCCGCCTGTCACTGGCGGAAAAGAAGATCGAGGTCGGACTGGTCGAAGAGCGCTATTGGGAACAGGATCCGGATTTCATGCGCCGCAATCCGGCGGGCAAGGTGCCTGTGCTGAAAATGGACGGCATGACCATGTCGGACAGCGTGGCGATCTGTGAATATCTCGAAGAGGCCTATCCGACCCCGAACCTGCTGCCCTCAGACCCCAAGCGCCGCGTTGAAGTGCGCCGGCTGGTGGGGTGGTTTGATGACAAGTTCTATCACGAGGTGACAACCAAGCTGACCGGCGAGCGGGTCAACCGCAAGGTCATGGGCAAGGGCTATCCCGACAGCACCAACGTCAAGGCGGGGGCCAAGGCGATCAAGTATCACCTCGATTATATGGCGCATCTCTTGGAGGACCGCCGCTGGCTGGCGGGCAACGAG
>CAZOMZ010000360.1:0-1693 GCA_964581065.1 uncultured Loktanella sp.
CTGCTCTTCTTCGGTGAACTCGATGATGTTCACGTCGGTCTGCACTTCCAGCTGGGAAACGGCAGGCACTGGCACACCGGCCGCAAATGCGATCACATCAAGCAGACCATCCTGCAGCTGGCCACCAAGGTCGTTCCAGCCGCCATTGCGGCGCTCGTAGTTGACGCCAAGCTCGTCCATCATGCGCGGGAAGTATGTGTCAGATGTCGAACCGGCAGGACCGAAACCGATACGTGCGCCATCAGGGATGTCAGCAATGCTGGTGATGCCGGACGAGGCCAGAGCTGTCACCGAGAACGGTGTCTGGTACATCGGGAACATCGCGCAGGCATTTGTCATCTGCAGGCCGGGTGCGATGGGGTTGGTGCCGGCAATGGATTCAGCAGCAGGACCCATTGTGGTCATGCCGAACTGTGCGTCACCGGTGTGAACCAGTGCCATGTTCTGCATCGGGCCACCGGTGACTTCGCCACCGCCAGTCAGGCCCAGCTCTTCTGCCACAAGGTTCGCCCAGCCGGAGCCATAGGCAAAGTATGTGCCGCCCTGCGACGCTGTCCCGACGGTAAAGCTTTCTGGCCAGCCGGTGCGGTCTACGTGACCGTCGGCATAAACGGCGGTCGCTGTCAGAGCGGTTGTTGCGATAAACGCTGCGAGTTTCATATGTGGTTCCTCCACTTGGGTTGTCCGATCCCTCCCGGACCGGTTTGTGACCTAATCACAATTTCGGAATTAGGTGCGATGGCGCGTTGGTCCACGATCAGGCGACAACAAAACAACCCGCGCTCACGGCTGTTTGCGTTAACAATTCGTTTTCTTTTTCTGTGATGGGTGGGAAACGGAACAAATGCCGCAATCGATGTGTCGAAAAGGGGACATCCGCCCCGATCTAATCGGCATCGTCCTTGGACAATCCGTATTTCTGCATCTTCTCGTAAAGCGCCTTGCGTGACAGCCCCAGCGCCTCATAGGTCTTTTTCAGGCTGCCACCTTGCGCCGTCAGAGCGGCCATAATGAGGGACTTTTCGTGCGCGGCCATGCGCGTCGCCAACGTGCCGTTGTCAGTGATGTCGTCAGGCGGTGCGGTCGGGTCGAGCCCGAGGACAAACCGGTCGGCGGCATTACGCAACTCGCGCACATTGCCCGGCCATCCTTGCGTCGCCATCTGCGCGAGCAGATCGGCGGGGACGTCGGGCAGGGGGCGCGAATAGCGCGCCGCGGCCTGCGCAGCAAGATTGAGGAACAGCGAAGGTATGTCGTCCCGCCTTGCGTCCAGTGGCGGTACAGCCACCGTCACAACATTCAAGCGGTAGAGAAGATCGGCACGAAAGCTGCCTGCGGTGACGGCCTCTTGAAGATCGGTCTTGGCCGCCGCAAGGATGCGGATATCCAGATCGACCGGATCGTTTGCCCCCAGCCTCGTGATTTTGCGTTCCTGAATGGCGTGCAGCAGCTTTGCCTGCACACCGACTGGCAGGCTGTCGATCTCGTCAAGAAAGACCGTGCCCTGACGTGCGAATTCGAACTTGCCAAAGCGCGCGCGCATTGCGCCGGGAAATGCACCCGCTTCGTGGCCAAAGAGCTCGGATTCGACCAGATCGACGGGCAGGGCGGCGCAGTTGATATGCACAAAAGGGTGGGGCGCGCGCGCGGACAGATCATGCAGCGCCCGTGCAGTCAGGTCCTTGCCTGCGCC
>CAZOMZ010000361.1:0-1668 GCA_964581065.1 uncultured Loktanella sp.
TTCCTGACGGGTGTCGCGGGGCTCTACTTTATGGGCTACACGATGAATATCGTGGTGCTGTTCTCGCTGATCCTGGTGGTGGGGATGCTGGTGGACGGGGCAATTGTGACCGTCGAACTGGCCGACCGCTATCTGCATGAGGGCCAGACGCCGAAAGAGGCTTATGCCGCGGCGGCCAAACGCATGGCGTGGCCGATCATTGCCTCGACAGCGACAACGCTCTGCGTGTTCTTTCCGCTCTTGTTCTGGTCGGGGGTCGTGGGGGAGTTCATGAAATTCCTGCCGATCACGGTCATTTTCACGCTCGCTGCCTCGCTCTTCATGGCGCTGGTCTTCATTCCCGTCACTGGCGGGTTGATCGGCAAGCGGCAGGCCCAAACGGCCAAATCGAAGGCGCAGCTTTACTCTGCCGAAAAGGGTGACCCGCGCAAGATGACCGGCTTTATGGGCGGCTATATCCGCGTGCTGGAGTGGTCGATCCTGCGCCCTTGGGCAACGCTCACGGTGGCGGTTTTTGCTTTGGTCGGGTCTTTTGTGGCCTATGGCAACTACGGCAACGGCCTGACGTTCTTTCCCGAAGTCGAGCCTGACTATGCGCAGGTCGAAGTGCGGGCGAAGGACAATTTCTCGGTCTATGAACAGGACGCGCTGGTGCAATTGGTCGAGGACCGGTTGGCAGCATATAGCGAGATTGCAAGTATCTATGCGCGCACCGGAGGTTCGAACGAGAGCGGCGATGTGATCGGATCGCTCCAGCTGGAGCTGACCGAATGGGACACGCGCCGGCCTGTGGTGGAAATCGCCGAGGATATCCGTGCCGATATGGCACTGATCCCGGGGATCGACGTGCAGGTGCAGACATCGTCCGGCGGACCGGGGGGCGGCAAGCCTATCAATCTTGAGGTCTTGGGCAACAATCCCGCCGATCAGGAAATGGCAGTGCAGGCGATCCTCGCCGAGATGGACCGCATTGGCGGATTCATCGACGTGGTCGACTCGCGCCCCAACCCCGGTGTGGAATGGCGCATCAGCGTTGACCGCTCGGAAGCCGCGCGCAGTGGCGCCAATGTTGCGTTGCTGGGACAGGCTGTGCAGCTACTGACACGCGGCATCACAGTCGCCGATTATCGCCCCGACGACGGTGACGGCGAGGTTGATATCGTGGTGCGCTTCCCTGCCGGAGACCGCACATTGGCCGAGTTGGAAAGCCTGCGGGTGCCGACAAATGCGGGGCTTGTGCCGATCTCGAACTTTGTTTCCTTCGATCCGGCACCACGCAGCGGGATCATCACCCGCATCGACCAGCAACGTGCCGTGACGATCTCGGCGGATGTCGCGCAGGGGGTGCTGGCCAATGACCAGACCATCGCCTTGCAGCAGGGGATCGATAACCTTGATCTGCCACCGTCGGTCGAGATCGCCTTCGGCGGAGAGGCCGAGGATCAGGCCGATGCAATGATCTTCCTTGTCGGAGCCTTTGCATCAGCCATCGGGTTGATGTTCCTGATCCTGCTGACGCAGTTTAACAGCTTCTGGCAGGCTGCAATCGTGATGTCTGCGATCATCTTTTCGATCGCGGGCGTGTTGCTGGGACTGATGATCACGGGTCGGCCCTTTGGGGTGGTCATGGGCGGCATCGGTGTAATCGCGCGGGCGGGGATCGTTGTG
>CAZOMZ010000362.1:0-1668 GCA_964581065.1 uncultured Loktanella sp.
GCTCTATCGCTGCCACACCATCATGAACTGTGCCAAGACCTGTCCCAAGGGGCTGAACCCAGCCAAGGCGATTGCCCATATCAAGAAGATGATGGTCGAGCGGGTCGTCTGAGCCATCTGCCTCTGGGGGCTTTGCCCCCGGCGCGTGTCGCGCCTCCCCCAGGATATTTGTGGGCCAATAATAGTAAGGGCGCGCCGAGTGTGGGGTGACGCGCCCTTCCGGTCATTACCGGCCACGGCCATCGGCGTCCCCGCCTGTTCCGCAGGACCACCTCGCGTCAAATTGGTTAAGAATTCGTTATTATTGGCCCAGAAATATCCTGGGGGAGCGGCCCGGAGGGTCGCGGGGGCAAAGCCCCCGTCCGCCGCTCAACAATAGCGCTCCGGTGCTTCTGACTGTCCTTTGGAGTAGCGATCGCCCCATGCCCAGCCGACAGGCAGGATCGCAGCGATCTGTGCCAAGAGGTCCGGTGTCATCTCGATCTCGTCAGCACCTTTCCAGTCACTGGCGTGATCGGCTGTGCGGCTGCCGGGGATCGGGAGGATATGCTCGCCTTGCGCCAGCAACCATGCCAGCGCAAGTGCGGGGGTCTTGTAGCCATAGGTCGCGGCGAGCGCATGAAAGGCCTCGGCCCGTGTTTTGTTCTGGGTCCAGTTCGGTTCTTGAAAGCGCGGCATTTCCAGTCGGAAGGCACCGAAATCCGGATGTGCGGGGTCAATCACTGTGCGACCGAAGACGCCGCGGGCGAGCGGCGAGAAGGGTACAAAGGCCACCCCCAGACGCCCGCATTCCTGCACCAGCCCCAGTTCGGGCAACCGCGTCCAGAGCGAGTATTCGTTCTGGACCGCCGTCACGGGGCACTCTGCATGACCCTGCCGCAGGGTGGTCGGTGAGATTTCGGACATACCCCAACCGCCGATCTTGCCGGCATCCATCATCCGGCGCATGAACCCTGCAACCTCTTCGACCGGCACGGCCGGTTCCCGCCTGTGGATATAGAAAAGGTCGACGAAATCGACGCCGAGCCGTTTGAAGGACCCTTCGAGTTCGGCCTCGAGGTAAGCCGGATCATTGCGGACAGGATGCGCGGGGTCGCGGGTGATGCTGGCTTTTGTTGCGATCACAGGCTTGTGCCCGCGCGATTTCAGCCAACGCCCGATCACCTCTTCTGAAGTATGTGGTCCGTAGATGTTCGCCGTGTCGAAATGGGTGATCCCCATCTCCCATGCGCGGTCCATAACGGCAAAGCTGTCGACCTCATTCGTTGGCCCTGTCAGCCCGCCAAAGGACATGCATCCCAAGCCGATGGCCCCGACCTCGGGACCGGTCTTGCCCAACCTCCGCTGTTTCATGCGAAAGCGGCCTCCAGCGCGATTTCGGCCATATCGCCGAAGGTCTTTTCACGATCCTCGGACGGCAGCGCCTCATGGGTGATCAGGTGGTCGCTCACGGTCAGAACCGCCAGTGCGCGCCGTCCGTAGCGGGCGGCGAGGTTGTAGAGTTCGGCGGCCTCCATCTCGACCCCGAGGATGCCATGCCGCATCATCTGTTCGTTCAGGTCTGGCCGTTCGTCATAGAACACGTCCGAGGAATAGATGCCGCCGACATGGGTCGGGACGCCTTTGGCTTTGGCAGCATCATGGGCGGCGGAGAGCAGCCCGTAGTCG
>CAZOMZ010000363.1:0-1628 GCA_964581065.1 uncultured Loktanella sp.
AGGTGGGTGAAGTGAATGGTGTGCCGATCATCGACGACTACGGCCACCATCCGGTCGAGATTGCCGCCGTGCTGAAAGCTGCGCGTCGCGCCACAACCGGTCGTGTGATTGCTGTGCATCAACCGCATCGCTACACGCGCCTGTCGCACCATTTCGAAGAATTCTGTGCGTGTTTCAATGACGCCGACGTGGTTGGCATTTCCGAGGTCTATGCCGCCGGCGAAGAGCCCATCGAGGGTGCAACCCACCGCGATCTGGTTGCCGGCCTGATCCGCCACGGCCACCGCCATGCGCGCATCGTTGAAAGCGAGGACGAGCTTGCCAAACTGGTCGTCGAGCAGACCAAGCCCGGTGACATCGTTGTCTGTCTTGGAGCGGGTACGATCAGCGCTTGGGCAAATGCCCTGCCTGCGAAACTGGCCGGATGATCAGCGGCTGGATTCTGATCTGCCTTTGGGTTGTTCTGGCCTTCGTGCTGGCGGCCTTTCCATCCACCGATAATCACTGGCGACGGGCCTATGTCCTGATGGCAGTCGGTCTGCCCCTGCTGGTCTGGCTATTCTGGGCCGAAGGCCTTTGGATGGGTTTGGTCGGTTTGCTGGTTGGCGGGATGGTCCTGCGCTGGCCGGTCTATTTTCTCTGGCGCTGGCTGCGGCAAAGGCTGGGCTGATCAATGGCCGAATTCACCATCATTTCAATCATGCTGGCCTGTGCGACCATTCCGTTCGTCTGGCTCACCCAGCTTGTGCGCAATGGGCGCGGCGGGCTGGCGCTGACGATTGGAAGCGTGATCGGCGGGGCATTGGCCGTTGCCATGTTCGCGGCGGGGCGGCCCTTTGGTGTCGATCCGGTGCAAGCGATGGGGCTGTCGCTTTTGGTTTTGCTGCCTGCGTTGCTGGGATGCATTGCGGGTGGCGTCTTGGGTTGGATGCTGCGCAAGCGAGATGATCGGGCGCTGTAACGTCAATTCGGGCGGATTGCTTTCTGTTTCGGATGCCTTGGTGTAAGTCAGCGCCGAACAGGTTTGATGTATAGCAGGCAAGGGCATGACATGAGGGCGTTTCCCCAAACACGCGGCACACTGACGCCGGACCGCTCCCTCGCGGACCTGACATGGATGCGTGTTGGCGGCCCTGCCGAAATCCTCTTCCAGCCTGCTGATCTCGATGATCTTTCGGCCTTTCTTGCTGCTTTGCCTTCGGATGTTCCTGTCTTTCCCATGGGCGTCGGCAGCAATCTCATCGTGCGTGACGGCGGTATTCGCGGCGTGGTGATCCGCTTGGGGCGCGGTTTCAACGGGATCGAGATTGAGAGCGATATTGTCACGGCAGGTGCCGCCGCCCTTGATGCGCATGTCGCGCGCAAGGCGGCGGATGCAGGCCTCGACCTGACCTTTCTGCGCACGATCCCGGGCACCATTGGCGGTGCGGTCTGTATGAATGCCGGATGCTACGGCAGCTATGTCGCGGATGTGTTGCAGGGGGTGACGGTGGTGCTGCGCGACGGGACCGTCACAGACCTTTCCGCAGATGCGCTGAACCTTGCCTACCGCGAAAGCCCTCTACCCGAGGGTGCTGTCATCGTGGCAGCACGTTTCAAAGCACCCGCGGGCGATCCTGAGGCGCTGC
>CAZOMZ010000364.1:0-1606 GCA_964581065.1 uncultured Loktanella sp.
CCACGGTGCCGCCGGCCGCGGCGGTCGCCGCCGAGAAGCGCTCGTCATAGCCGCCCTTGGTCATCTCGGGGTGCAGCATGGACCCGATCGTTGCCGTCGTGGCCGAGTTCGACCCCGAAATCGCGGCAAAAAGGCCGCAGGCACCAATCGCAGCCATCGCCAGTCCGCCACGCAGCCAGCCCAGACAGGAATAGGCAAAGTCGGACAGTCGCCGCGCAATGCCCGAACGGTTGATCAGGTCACCCGTGAGAATGAACAAAGGCATCGCCAGCAGGGCAAAGCCCTTGTTGAACACGTTCAGCAGCTCCGACCCCATGTTGTCGAGCGTCAGCCCGAGAACAAAGGAACAGCCGATGACCCAATAGGCGATGACCAGCAGCACCGGCACGCCCAACATGAAAAAGAACGTCACCCCAAGCGAGATGATCGTGACCCAGGTTCCGGTATCCATCAGACATCTCCCCCGATGACGGCCTGCTGGATCAGCGGCTCGTTGTTGCGATAACGGCGGATGTCGTCCGAAAGATTCTCGAAGACACGGCCCGCCAGTAGAACGAAGGCCAGCGGAATGGTTGCGATGAACCACCACTGCATCGTGTTGTCAGTGCCCAGAACAATCTGGAAGTTGGCCGCAGAGTTAGCCGTCAGACGCAGCGTTGTGGTCACCACGATCACCGCCAGACCCAGCCAAAGCACCGCATCCAGCAGCAGACAGAACATCTGACCCGTCCGCGGCATCCGGCTGCGGAATTCACTAAAGCTCAAATGGGTGCGCAACCGCACGTTATAGGCCGCCCCGAACCACGCCATGATCATGAAAAGGAACGGCGGGATTGTTGTGGACCACGGTTGCTGGTCGTTAAAGATGAAGCGGTCGATCACGCCCATAAAGATGATGTAGGCGATGGCAAGATAGCTCCAGACCATGATCGTCTTTTCAAGATGGCGATCGATGAACGGCACCTTCTTGTAAATGATCATCACGATCAGTCCGCCGACAATCGTGACAAGCGCGCCGAACAGCCACGCCCCGTCCGTCCGCAAGGCGGTCCGGATCATGAAGGAATCCTGCCCCAGAATCGCGCTGAAGACTTCCAGAAATTCGCTGAACATAGATATGGCCTCCCCAGTCCATACCGGCCGGGTTGTCCCGGCTCTTTTGACAAAAAAGCCAGCCCAGTGATCGGGCTGGCTTCTCTTAGCTTAAGCGAGGTTTATGCTTTCCACCAACGGCGCGGTTCAACATTTTCCGCGAGTGTGTGCGGGTTCGTGCGAACCTCGTCATAGATTTCCTGATAGGTGTCGATGCCACCGGCCCAGCCGTTGATACGCTCACGCCACTCTTCCCAGAGCTGTGGCTGGAACTCGGGCGAGCACATCTCTTCGGCTTTGCGGATTTCCGCATCCGACAGGTTCGCGATCCGCACGTTGTTTTCGGCAAAGATAGTGCCGGGCAGCTGCGGTGTCGAGAAACCGACGGTGTTGACCAGTGCTGCTTCGTTTGCGGCCTGCACGTGAACCTGCGCAAGATATGCCGATTCCATGATGGCGTCCTGCAGGTAGCCTTCCATGCTGTCGAAGACAGCAGCAGACATGGCTGTGTGCT
>CAZOMZ010000365.1:0-1593 GCA_964581065.1 uncultured Loktanella sp.
GCGCGCCGGCGGGCTGGACGCGGTGGTGATCAACACCTCGGGCTGCGGCACGACGGTCAAGGATTACGGCCATATGTTCCGCACTGACGCAAAACTGGCCGGGGATGCGGCGCGGGTCTCTGGCATCGCGATGGACGTCTCGGAAATTCTGATGAAGCTGGACCTGCCCGAGGGCGCCGACAAAGGCACCAAGGTCGCCTATCACGCGGCCTGTTCGTTGCAGCATGGCCAGCAGATCAAGACCTTCCCGAAAGACCTGCTCAAGAAGGCCGGGTTCACGGTTCTGGAACCGGCGGACAGTCACCTGTGCTGCGGTTCGGCAGGGACCTATAACCTGATGCAGCCGGAGATTTCCAAGCAGCTGAAAGAGCGCAAGGTCCGCACGCTTGAGGCCCTGACGCCCGACATCATCGCGGCTGGCAACATCGGCTGCATGATGCAGATCGGTGGGGGGACCGACGTGCCGATCGTGCACACGGTTGAATTGCTGGACTGGGCGACCGGTGGCCCTCAGCCACCCGCCCTCACCACCCCCGGCAAGCGCGAGCCGCAAATTCCGATCTTGCGCTGATGCCTTAATCCTGCCCAATCTGTTGGCCAGTCTGACCTTGAGTGGAGGACCGGCAAACAGATGCGGCAGTTACTGGTGACAATCGGCCTGATCTTCGGGCTTTGCGCGGGCGCGCAGGCACAGGAATCCCGCCTCGTGCCGCTGGAAACCCGGCAGGACAGCCGGGGTTGGGACGCGGTTGGCCGGCTTGATATCGCCGGTAAGGGCTTTTGCACCGCAGCACTGATCCGCGACAACCTGATCCTGACGGCAGCACATTGCCTCTTTAACACAGACGGAACCCCGATTGCCGCCGACCGTTTTTCCTTTATGGCGGGTTTTCGCAACGGCAGGGCAGAGGCAACCCGCGCGATCCGGCGCACTGTGCCGCATCCCGACTATCTTTTTGATGAGGGCCGGGCAGACCCGCAGGCCGTCGCTGTTGATATCGCCCTGCTTGAGCTTGAGCGTCCAATTCGGACAACCCGCATTCAACCTTATGAAACGACAGCCAATCCCATCACCGGCGACCGTGTGCGCGTTGTCTCTTATGGCCGCGGACGCGAAGACGCGCCCAGCCTGCAGGATGTCTGCGGCGTGCTGGGGCGGCAAACCGGTGTGATCGTGATGACCTGTGAAGTGGCATTCGGGTCCAGCGGCGCCCCCGTCTTTATGGATGTTGGCGGACAAACGCGGATCGTTTCGGTGGTGTCGGCAATGGCGCAGGTCAATGGCGAGCCGGTGTCGCTTGGCACCTCTTTGCGCCGGCCATTGAGCCAGTTGATGGCACATTATGCCGAACTGGGTTCGGCCTTGCCCAACGGGGCGCAGCGTCTTGTGACCGGAGCCGGGCGCAATGACACAGGCGCCAAATTCGTCTCGCCCTGACGCCTCTTGAAAGCGGTAATTACCCTTCCCACATGAAGGGCATCGGGATGCCAATGATGGGTCCCGCAAACCAGACGCCTGTCCCCTATGGGAAGGCAACACATTGTTATCGCTTATGAAAGGATGACCCAAATGCGTGCATTTGATCTGACCCC
>CAZOMZ010000366.1:0-1593 GCA_964581065.1 uncultured Loktanella sp.
CGGATCTCGAAGTCGTGGAAATTGAAGCAAAGCTCACGCGTCACATATGTGTTCGGGGACTGCTCATGCGTCAGCACGATGTTGAGGCCGATCGACCGTCCGCCCGCGTCCGCTGCGCCACGGTTGCCGGCCTCCATAACGCCGGGTCCGCCACCGGTCACGATCACACCGCGTCTGCCGCCGTCTTTGAGTGACTGTTCGGTCATGATCCGCGCAAAGACCCGCGCTTCTTCATAATAGCGGGAGAGATCCGCGAGCGTCTTGGTCCGCGCCTTGTCCTTTCTGGACGGTTCCGGAATGCGGGCACCACCAAAGAGCACGATGGTGGAATCCACGCCGGCCTCATCCATGAGCATTTCGGGCTTGAGCAGCTCAAGCTGCAAACGGACGGGCCGCAGTTCTTCGCGGCAAAGGAAGTCCGGATCAGCAAAGGCCAAAGCATAGGATGGCGCGCGCGTCTGCGGCGTGTCGGGGCAATGCGTGGCGGCCTCGCGGTCTTCATGGCTGTCGCGCAGCGGGTGGAAGTGTTCGTCTTTCATAGCGGTTTCCTGATTTGTTTGCGCTAGGCTGGCGCGCCCTTGCCCAAGATGCAAACGCTTATCCGGCAGCCCGTGCCGCATCGCGCTCTGCAATGAAGGTCTTCAGAGCGGCGAGATTTGCAGCGACATGCTCGGGCTGGCTGCGCCCGACCAAGCGCCATGCTTTCTGATCAAGCGAGAAGGCTGGCAGCTGGCGCACAAGATGTGCAATGTCATCGCGGTCGATATCAAAGCGGATCAGATCATCCGGTCTCTCAGCGAAATAGACCGAAACATCATGCATGTGATCGTCCCACTCCGCTGACCAGAATTCCAGAAGGTCCGCGATTCCGCTGAGATCATGTGCCGCGATAGTCTTTTGCGCATAGCGCCGGTGGGTCAGACGGGATTGCAGCCAGTCATCTTTGTTGCGCGTATTGAGCAGAAACTTCGTGCCCGGATAGGCTGCATCAATGACGCGGAATTGCTTGAAACCGGACCAGACCAACCCCTCATCCCAGCATTCAAGATCGGACAGAAAGCTGTAATCCTCGAACCCTCTGAAGGGTGGAACGCCCGCCGCGATGTTCTTTCGCATCATGCGTGCAAGGTTGAGAAAGCCGGCCTCACGCTTGATCCGCCAATGCGCGGCCCGATAGCCCGAGCGGGCAAAGAGATGCGTCAACGCACGGGTGCCGCAACGATGAAACCCGATTTGGACAACCCGATTTATCGTGGTCACTGGACCGTCCCGCATGGCGTCTTAATTTGCATGGCACTATTCTAGAGGCGCTGCCGCGCATTGCCAATTGCGCCTTTGTTTTCTATTGGCAGGGCCAGACAGCGAAAGGATTGTCCCATGACCACGAACAACGCCGCTCTTGAGACCGCAATCGAAGCCGCCTGGGAGGCCCGCGACACCATTACGCCCGCCACCAAAGGCGAGACCCGCGACGCGATCGAAGCAACGCTGCACGCGCTGGACAGCGGACAGTTGCGCGTGGCCGAAAAGCAGGACAACGGTGACTGGCATGTGAACCAATGGGCCAAGAAGGCGGTGCTTCTGGGTTTCCGC
>CAZOMZ010000367.1:0-1566 GCA_964581065.1 uncultured Loktanella sp.
TCAACCCGAGCCTGCAGCCTGTCTGCCAGGAGCCGCGCATCCGCCTCGGTCAACCCTTGGGTCGGGACCGGTTCCCCAAGCCTGATCCGCACCGTGCCGGGCCGCGCGCGGACCGACCAGAGCGGCATTGTCGCGTGCCCGCCGTGCATTGCAATCGGGATGACCGGTACGCCCGCGCGAATTGCGATCAGGCTGGAGCCGATCTTGAAGCGCAACACGCCGTCGATACCGGACAATTGCCCCTCACCACCCCAGATGACACGTTCCCCGTTGCGTAGTCGCGCGGTCATCCGGTCCATCAGCGCATCATTCGCGGCCCGGTTTCCCCGCTGCACCATATGGAAGTCGATCTTTTCGAATGCGCCGCGCGCAAATGGAAACACGCGATAGATGTTGGCCGCCGCCGCACAATCGGACTGCTCCATCACGGCGACCATATAGGCCATCAGATCAGGGAACGACGATTCATTGTGGCAGAGTACGCAACCCTGCCCTTTGGGCGGCAGGGTACCGGTCAGCTCGACCTTGATGCGGCAGGTATCCAGGAACCGCTGACAATGCCGGATATAGCGCGCACGGGCCTCCGGTTTGCTTCTGCTCAGATACGTCACGCGGGCATTCAGAAGTGGCACACCCCCAATCCAGCGGGCGCTTGCCCAGAGACCACGAACAGTTTCAACAAACGCACTCATTGCGCCACAGTTGCCTGAATGATCCCGCGCTGCAAGATCGTGTCGTGCAAAGCCACATCCCCCCTGAACAAGACGGGGCTTGACCTATTCCCCTACGTCACTCTTGCACCACACCCCTGTTCTGGACATGACCACCCGACCGGAATTAGGCTTTGGCCCAGCGCACGGGGGACATCACATGCATCAGGTAGCCATCACAGGAACGGGCGTCTTTACGCCGTCACACGTCATCACCAATGACGAACTGGTCGATGCCTTCAATGCCTACGCCGACCGCTGGAATACCGAGCACGCCGACGCGATTGCGGCCGGTGAGGTTGAGGCAAAGCCACATTCTTCGTCCGACTTCATCTTTGCCGCTTCCGGGATAGAGAACCGCTATGTTCTTGATAAAGAGGGTGTTCTCGATCCGGCCCGCATGTTCCCCAGTCTGCCCGCCCGCCCTGACGACCAGCCGGGCTATATGGCCGAAATCGGCGTGGATGCGGCGAACAAGGCGCTCGCCAAGGCAGGTGTCGCAGCCGGAGATGTGGACCTGATCCTCTGTGCGGCCTCCAACATGGAACGCGCTTACCCCGCGATTGCGGTCGAGATTCAGGCGCTCTTGGGCGCAGGGGGCTTTGCCTATGACATGAACGTCGCCTGCTCATCCGCCACTTTCGGCATCCAGACCGCCGCCGACATGATCCGCGCAGGCTCCATCCGCCGCGCCCTCGTGATCAACCCCGAGATCTGCTCGGCCCATCTGGAATGGCGCGACCGCGACTGCCATTTCATCTTTGGCGATGTCGCGACGGCCACGCTGCTGGAACGGGACGAGGACCTTGCAAAGCCGAAATTCAAGGTCCTCTCGACCCGCTGCGCCACACAGTTC
>CAZOMZ010000368.1:0-1557 GCA_964581065.1 uncultured Loktanella sp.
CTCCGGCACGCTTTCCTGCACCCATTGCACGCCATCAACGGCAGATGACAACGTGTCGTGGAACGTCAGCGTCCCTTCGGCAGGCAAAGCCACATCCGACAGCCCCGGCAGCGAACGGCGGGCGTTGGAGAGCACCTCGCCGATCTTGCGTTCGGCCTCGGGATCAGGGTCGAAGATGCGGACATCCCATCCCATCAGGAGAAAACGCGCGGCCCAGCCGCCACCGATAACGCCACCGCCGATGATGGCCGCCGTGCCCTTGTTCATTGTCAGGTTCCTACAGGATCGTCTGGATGGTCGAATTCATCCGCAGGCACAGGTTCGCCCCGCACGGATGGATCGCAAGCCACCATATTCGTGTTGTGATCGCGGATGATGAGACCGCCACGCGCGCGACATTGCTCGAACGTCATGCGGCCGCCGATCACGAGAAACTCGCGCATGCCGCCGTTGGGCGCGCCACTTGGTCCCATCGTGCCGGTGCCTTCGCAGGCTGCGAGGGCCAATACGCTGCCAAAGATCAGTTTTCTCACTGTGCAACCTCCTCTAACTGGCTCACGTCATAGCCGTTGAAGGCCAGAATATCACGCGCGGTTTGCAACCGATCCGCACGAATTTCGGGGGTGCGGTTCAAAATCCACCCTGACCGCCCGTTGGGGGCGCCGACCACTGCGGTCTGATAATCCTCGTCGACCCAAAGCACCCAGTAATCCCCTGCGACGAAGGGCACCGAGGCAAAGCGCACTTTCAGCCGCGCAGGGCCGACAGGTTCTGCTGTGCCTAGAATGCGGGATTTCTCGGACCCGTCAGGGTTGCGACAGATGTTGAGGACCGAGACATTGCCGTCCTCTTGCAGCGCATATTCGGCGGTCACTCCGACGCAGCCTGCCTCGAACGGTACGGGGAACCGCGCGACCTCGTACCAAAGGCCCATGTAGCGTTCGACATCAAAGACCGCCTGCGACGAGATCGGGACGTCCGTGTCGCGGTAGACGGTAAGAAACCCGCAACCCGTCAGCAGCAAGAGCGCGGAAAGGACCAGTGCCCTCATTTCGCCACCGGCGCGCGCTTGGTCAGACCCAATTTGGCGCGGACCTCTTCGGGGCCGATGACCCGTGCGCCGAGGTTCTCGATAATCCCTGCAGCGCGTTCGACCAATTGTGCATTGGTGGCCAGCACGCCCTTGTCGAGCATCAGGTTATCCTCAAGCCCGATCCGCACGTTTCCTCCCGCCAGCACCGAGGCGGCCACATAGGGCATCTGGCTGCGCCCCAGCCCGAAGGCCGAGAAGGTCCAGTCATCCGGCACGTTGTTGACCATCGCCATAAAGGTATTGAGATCATCCGGTGCGCCCCAAGGCACACCCATGCAAAGCTGCACCAGCGCAGGACTGTCGAGGATACCGTCTTTCACCAACTGTTTGGCATACCACAGATGGCCGGTGTCGAAGGCTTCGATCTCGGGTTTTACGCCCAGCTCGGTCATCATCCGGCCCATCGCCTGCAACATGCCGGGCGTGTTGGTCATCACGTAATCGGCCTCGGCGAAATTCATCGT
>CAZOMZ010000369.1:0-1531 GCA_964581065.1 uncultured Loktanella sp.
TTTCCGCTTCCACGTGGGCATAATCGATGTCGGCGCGCAGCGTGTGCAGCGGCACGCGGCCTTCGCGGTACCATTCGGTCCGTGCGATTTCCGCACCACCCAGACGACCAGCGAGGTTTACACGGATGCCGAGGGCACCCATACGCATGGCATTCTGGACCGCACGCTTCATCGCGCGACGGAAGGACACACGACGCTCGAGCTGCTGACCGATGGATTCAGCCACCAGGGCTGCGTCCAGTTCGGGCTTGCGGACTTCGACGATGTTCAGGTGCAGCTCGGAAGCGGTCAGATTTGCCAGCTTCTTGCGCAGACCTTCGATGTCAGCACCTTTTTTGCCGATGATCACACCGGGGCGGGCTGCGTGGATCGTCACACGGCACTTCTTGTGCGGACGCTCGATGATCACGCGGCTGACGCCGGACTGTGCGCATTCCTTCTTGATGAAGTCCTTGATCTTGAGGTCTTCAAGCAGAAGATCACCATAGTCCTTGGTATCTGCATACCAACGGCTATCCCAGGTGCGGTTGACCTGGAGGCGCATTCCGACGGGATTTACTTTGTTACCCATTATGATTGCTCCTCAACTTGACGCACCTTGATGGTGATTTCCGCAAATGGCTTGATGATTTTCCCGAAACGACCGCGTGCCCGTGGGCGACCGCGCTTCATTGTCAGGTTCTTACCAACATAAGCCTCGGCAACGACGAGTTCATCGACGTCAAGGTTGTGGTTGTTTTCTGCGTTGGCGATGGCGGACTGAAGGCATTTCTTCACATCCAGAGACACGCGCTTTTTCGAGAAAGTCAGGTCGTTCAGAGCCTGTTCGACTTTCTTGCCGCGGATCATGCCAGCAACGAGGTTCAGCTTTTGCGGGGACGTACGGAGCATGCGCAGTTTTGCCATTGCTTCGTTATCGGCCACGCGGCGGGGATTCTTATCCTTGCTCATGGCTTATTTCCGCTTCGCTTTTTTGTCAGCCGCGTGACCATAGTAGGTGCGGGTTGGCGAATATTCACCGAACTTCTGACCAATCATGTCTTCTGTGACGTTGACAGGGATGTGCTTCTTGCCGTTGTAGACACCAAAGGTGAGACCAACGAACTGAGGCAGGATGGTGGAACGACGCGACCAGATCTTGATCACTTCGTTGCGGCCGCCTTCGCGGACAGCTTCGGCCTTTTTGAGGACGTAAGCGTCGACGAATGGGCCTTTCCAGACGGAACGAGCCATGATTAACGGCCTTTCTTCTTAGCGTGACGCGAACGCACGATGAGGCGCTGCGATGCTTTGTTCTTGTTGCGGGTGCGCTTGCCCTTGGTGTCCTTACCCCAAGGTGTCACAGGCGTACGACCACCGGATGTGCGGCCTTCACCACCACCGTGCGGGTGGTCGATCGGGTTCATTGCAACACCGCGGACCGAAGGACGGATGCCCTTGTGGCGGTTGCGACCGGCCTTACCGATGTTCTGGTTGGAGTTGTCGGGGTTCGACACGGCACCGACGGTGGCCATGCATTCCTGACGGACCA
>CAZOMZ010000370.1:0-1524 GCA_964581065.1 uncultured Loktanella sp.
GCAACAAACGCCCGGCCTACCTGACCAACTTCCTCGACAATCTGGTCAACTGGGAGAACGTCGCCAGCCGCATGTAAGGCGCGACCTTCTGGACAATCGCAAAGGCCCGTGGGACACCCTCACGGGCCTTTTGCTTTGGAGGATCACATGACCGGACCGGACCTGAACGAGATTGCCGCCGCACGTCAGGCGATTGCCGGTCAGGTGATCGCAACACCGGTGTTGCCGCTGACCTCGGCCCGCTGGGACGGGATCCTGCCCGACTGTGCAAGCGTGACGCTGAAACTGGAGCTGTTCCAGCAAGCCGGATCGTTCAAGGCGCGCGGGGCCTACCTCGGGATTTCGAACCTGCCCGAGGCGGGGCGGGCGGCCGGTGTCGTCGCTGCCAGCGGCGGCAACCATGCGCTTGCGGTCTCATGGGCGGCACAGGCGGCAGGGGTCGATGCGTTGATCTGCATGCCTGCCGCCACTGATCCCGCAAGGATAGCCGGATGCGAGGCGCTGGGCGCGACTGTGACGCTCCATGACGATATGGCGGCGGCCTTTGCCGCCATGAACGATGCCGCGGGGCAGGGGCGGGCGCTCATGCATCCCTTCGAGGCACCGCATATGATCCTCGGCTCTGCCACCTGTGGTGCGGAATATGTTGAGCAGGCACCGGACGTGGATACTTTTGTGATCCCCGTCGGTGGTGGCGGCATGATCAGCGGCATGGCCTGCGCGATCAAGCAGATGCGCCCCGATGCGACAGTCATCGGGGTTGAGCCTTTCGGGGCCGACAGCATGACCCAGAGCTTTGCCGCGGGCGAGCCTGTGCGCATCGACAAGGTCGCCACGATTGCCGACAGTCTGGGCGCGCCACTGGCCATGCCGATGACCTATGCAGTGGCCCACGCCTATGTGGACGAGATCGTGCGCATTGAAGACGCCCAGATGCTCCGTGCCATGGATATCTACCAGAACGTCTTGCGGATCACCGCCGAGCCCGCCTGTGCGGCTTCGCTTGCTGCGATCACGGGGCCACTGAAAGACCGCCTGTCGGGGCGGCATGTCGGCATCATCGCATGCGGGTCCAACATTTCGCTGGCCCGCTATGACGCGCTCATGAAAGCGCTAGAGGACTGATCCGAGCATCTCTTCCAGTTCGGCGACATCGGCGGCCACCTGCACGAAGTGGAGAATGTCGTCCCCCGCAAAGCCGCGCTCGACGATATGTTCCAAGAGCGCCATCAGCGGATTCCAGAAACCGCCCACATTGAGCAGGATCACCGGCTTGCTGTGCAGTTTGAGCTGCCGCCAGGTCAGCGCCTCGAAGAATTCGTCCATAGAGCCCGCACCGCCGGGCAGCACCACGACTGCATCGGCATTCATGAACATGACCTTCTTGCGCTCGTGCATGGTCTCGGTGACGATGAACTGGTCCAGATCGCGTTTGCCGACTTCCCAATCCATCAGATGTGTCGGAATGACCCCGAATGTGGCACCGCCTGCGGCCTGCACCGCATTGGCCACGCGGCCCATCAG
>CAZOMZ010000371.1:0-1499 GCA_964581065.1 uncultured Loktanella sp.
CCGCGTCAGCCCCGATTGGCACGGTTGGCTGCACCGCACATGGGACGAGCCGCCGACTGAGGCCAATCTCAAGCACAAGCCCTGGGAAAAGCCGCATCAGGAGAACCTGACCGGCACAATGGCAGCCTATGCACCCGCCGGCTCGATCCGTCGGGGCGCCCCTGCCGACCGGTCCGACTACGAGGCGTGGACGCCGGAATAAGGCCCGCCCATGACACCGGCAAAACCCCTTCTGTTTCTTGTCGCGGCACTGCTGTCCGCGCCGTCTTTTGCGCAGGAAATCACCACCACGCCGCTGATCGAAATTCCGGTCGAGGAACTGGACCTTGGCGACGGATTTGATCCGAACGCCGAAGAACTGGCCCCGCTTGACGATTTGCTCGAAGAACTGACCGCAGCACCCGTTGAGGCGCCGCGCGAAGAGGTGGCGACGGGGCCTACCGGCACCCTGCGCGTCCTCGACAAGCTGACGGGCGAAGTCACCGATATGACGCTTGCGGCCGGTGAAACGCAGGAACTGGGCTTTCTGTCCGTGACCCTTGCCGAATGCCGGTATCCTGTAGAAAACCCTGCCGGAGATGCATTCATCTTTGTCGAAGCCTTCGATCTGCGCGAGCAACTCGACCTGTTCAACGGCTGGATGATCGCCTCTGCGCCAGCGCTGAACGCGATGGACCATCCGCGCTATGACGTTTGGGCGTTGCGCTGCAATACGTCCTGAGGGGCTGGCGCAGGGCGCGTCGCATCAAAGCGCGCTGATCCTTGCAGGGCCGCATCCAGCATCCGCTGATACTCTGACCGGGGGATCTCGATGGCGCCGAGGCTGGCCAGATGCGGTGTGATGAATTGCGTATCAAAAAGTGTGAAGCCGCTTTCGCGCAGACGGTCCACCAGATAGGCAAGGGCGATCTTTGAGGCGTCGGTCTGACGGCTGAACATGCTTTCCCCGAAAAACGCCGCACCGATCGCGACACCATAGACGCCACCCACCAGTTGGTCGTCATCCCAGATTTCGACGCTATGCGCAAAGCCGGCTTCAAAGAGCCGCGTATAAAGATCAAGGATCGTTTCATTGATCCATGTCTCGGGCCGGTCAGCGCAGTGGCGCATGACGGCACCGAAAGCCGTGTCGAAGGAAACTGTGTAGGGGGCTTTCCGGATGCGCTTGGCCAGACTGCGCGAAATCCTGAATCCGTCCAACGGGAAAATCCCGCGCATCGTCGGGTCCACCCAGAAGATCTCGGGGTCGTCGCGGCCTTCGGACATCGGAAACAGCCCGACCTGATAGGCCTGCAGCAGCAACGATGGGGTGAGGGTGTATTCGTCTTTCATAGGATGACGATCTTTGAGACGGGGCAGGCGTGCCCAAGGTAGACCGGCAGGCCAACCGACGCAAAAGGATTGTCACAAAAGAAAGCGGCATCTGATGGTCTCAGATGCCGCCTTGGTATTCTGGTGCCGCCTCTCGGGACTATAGCAAACCCTTTTCCAGCCAGTGT
>CAZOMZ010000372.1:0-1431 GCA_964581065.1 uncultured Loktanella sp.
GTGTTCCTGATCACCTCGATCGCCTTTGCAGGCCTCAGCCTCTATGGCTACACCACCAAGAAAGACCTGTCAGGCTGGGGCACCTTCCTTGTGATGGGTGTGATCGGTCTGCTGGTGGCGATGATCGTCAACATCTTCCTGCAGTCGCCAGCAATCATGTTTGCGATCTCGGTTCTGGGTGTGCTGATCTTTGCAGGTCTGACCGCCTATGACACGCAGCGCATCAAGAGCGAGTATGTCGCCCACGCGCAGCACGGCGATCAGGAGTGGCTGGGCAAGGCCGCCATCATGGGTGCGCTGAACCTCTACCTGAACTTCATCAATATGTTCATCTTCCTGCTGCAGTTGTTCGGCAGCCGCGAATAAGGGTTGAACAGACGAGACGATTAGGGGCTGATGGCAACATCAGCCCCTTTTCTTTTGCGAAGTGCCCATGCCCGAGATCAGCCTGCCCGTCACATCACTCTCCGCCATCTTCGCGGCCCTGCTTATCCTTGTTCTGACCGTTCAGGTCATCCGGCTGCGGCGCAAGGATGGCGTTGTGATCGGTGACAACAATGACCGCGTGCTGGCCAAGGCAATCCGCGGCCATGCCAACGCAACTGAGCAGCTCCCCATCGCATTGATCCTGATGGGTCTGGCCGAGTTGCAGGGCGCACCCGCCGGCCTTTTGTGGATCGCTGCGGCAAGCCTGATTGCAGGGCGCGTCATGCACGCCACCTATTTCGGAATCCACGGCACCCATTGGAAACTGCGGTTCTATGGCATGTGGCTGACCTTCGCAGCACAGGCCCTGTTGATCGCAGCGCTGGCTGCCGCCCTGTTCTAGCGACTTCTTTCTCCCCCGAAACTCCGGGGTGAGCGGCCAAGGGCCGCGAGGGGCAGCGCCCCTTCGGCACCAACGAAAAAGGCCACGCGCATGGCGTGGCCCCTTCACTGTCCGTTCCGGCAGATCGCTTACTTGATCTTGCCTTCTTTGTAATCCACGTGCTTGCGGGCAACGGGGTCGTACTTCTTGATGACCATCTTTTCAGTCATCGTACGTGCGTTTTTCTTCGTCACATAGAAATGCCCGGTCCCCGCGGTGGAGTTCAGGCGGATCTTGATGGTGGTTGGCTTCGCCATGTCTCATCTCTCCTGATTGCGGGCCGTCTCGGCACTACGCATGAATCTCGATTGAAGCTGCCTTTTACCTTTGGCGTGGCCCGAGTCAACCGTAAACCCGCGTCAAAGCGGGGAATATGCGCGGACGGCCTGTAAGCCGGATTCTGTCCCCCGCCAAAGGCGGATGGATGACCATTCATCTGGAGCATCTGTTGCCAGATACTCTCTAGCCGCCAACCCGGACCGTCTGGGGTTCAAGCATCCCCGTCTTACGACGCGAGGTCCCTATTTGGCGTTGCTCCCGGTGGGGCTTGCCATGCCGCCGGT
>CAZOMZ010000373.1:0-1416 GCA_964581065.1 uncultured Loktanella sp.
AACGGCGGCTCCATCGCGATGGGTCACCCGCTGGGCGCCACAGGTGCGATCATCATCGGCACGCTGCTGGACGAGCTTGAGCGTACCGGCAAAGGCACCGGCCTCGCTACGCTCTGCATTGCGTCTGGCATGGGAGCGGCCACGATCATCGAGCGGGTGTAGTTCATGAGCACACGGCAGCACCTGACAGCGCTCGACATCGCCACCGCAATCCTGGAGGTGACCGGCGACGCCCTCATGTCCGGCGATTTCGAAAGCTTCTGTTCTGTCTTTCATGTGCCGCAGATGATGGCGACCTTGGCAGGTCCAGTCAGAATGGAAACGCGTGAGGACATGGAACGGGCGTTCAATGCCATGCACAGCTACTTCCGGAATGCCGGCGTGAATGAACTGCGCCGAGAAAGCATTGACGCCAAGTACATCTCTGAAGACAGGATCGAATCCACTCATGTGGCCGAGACATTCTGCGGTGATGAACGCATCACGGGTCCGTATGTGGTCTTTTCGGTGATCGAGCGTCTTGATGGGGTCTGGAAGGTCTCGCGGAGCGAATACCTTCTCGATGCAACAACAGGTCAGGCGAAGGCAATTGCACAAGCCGACGTCTCGCGCCGTGCGCAAAGCAGCTGAGGTCAACCGATGAACCAACCCCTCGCCACGCAGTTCAGTGCCATGGACATCGCTCAAGCGATTTTCGAAGTGTTGGGTGATGCGGTGGTGGCTGCCGACTTCGAGACGTTCTCGAGCCTGTTTCAGGTGCCGCTTCAGATGGCACAAGGCTCGAAGAACGTGACGGTCAAAGACAACGACGACTTGCACGTTCTGTTCATGCGCCGCCACAACCGGCTGAAAGATTTGGGGGCCACGCAGCTTGTACGTGTCTGCGTAAGCGCCTCCTTCGAAACCCCGCATCGCATTCGGGCAACTCATGTCGGGCATGTTGTCAAAGACAATGAGCGGCTTAGCGAACCGCAACCGATCTACACCGTGATCGAGAAGATTGGCGGCGACTGGAAGATCACTGCAAATGAATGTGCCGTCTTCATCAACGACGAAGACGCAAACCCCACGGAAAAATGAAGAATTCGGGCAGAGTCATCCGCACCGCCCAGCACGAAAAAAGAAGGAAAACCGGAAATGACCGATTTTACAATGACAACTGACGCCGACGGCGTTGCGACAATCGTTTGGGACACCGTGGGCAAGTCCATGAACGTCATGAACTTGCCTGCATGGGATGACCTTGAGGCATTGGTCGATCAGGTGTTGGCCGACGACGGCATCAAGGGCGCCATCATCACTTCCGGCAAGCCCGGCAGCTTTGCGGGTGGCATGGACCTGAAAGTCATCGCCAAGATGAAGGAAATGGCGGGCGACAATCCGGCCAAGGGTCTGTTTGACGGGATCATGAACGCC
>CAZOMZ010000374.1:0-1409 GCA_964581065.1 uncultured Loktanella sp.
CCCGCCGGAGATCGGGTCACATCTCCACCTCCCTGTTGGACTTGCCCGGGCTTCGCGCCCGGGCTTTTTTCTGTGCTGGTTATTTTCGATCGAGTGCTTACCTTGTCATGCAGACTAACTGGGAGATAAGTCATGAAAACCGCAAAAGACTTTATGGATGAAGCCAACGCCATTGTGCCGAAACTAGGCGTAGAGGATGCCATTGCAAAACATGCGAGTGGCGCAGGTGTGTGGATTGATGTCCGCGACAGCGGCGCGATTGCAAAGACCGGCACGATCAAGGGCGCACACCGGATTGCCCGCGGGATGATGGAATTCACCGCTGATCCAAGCACACCGTTCTATAACGATGCGCTCCAGAAAGACGCCGAAATCTATCTGGTTTGCGGTGCTGGCGGTCAGGCCGCGCTGGCCGGTAAGACGCTCAAGGACATGGGCTTTGCCAACGTCACCAACGTCGGCGGCTTTCCCGCTTGGAAAGAGGCAGGCGGCCCGTCCGAGGACTAGGCCAGCGCCTGTGCCCAATCCGCTTTGAGGTCGTCGATATCCTCGATCCCGACCGACACGCGGATCAGATTTTCAGGAATACCGGTATGCGGCTCGATCGTGTACCGGTGTTCCACAAGGCTCTCGACACCGCCGAGTGACGTCGCACTGAGGAACAGCCGCAACCGGCCCGTCACGGCCAGCGCGCGTTCCCGATCCCCTTTGACCAGCACCGACAAAAGGCTGCCATAGCCGCCGCTCATCTGCTTTTGCGCAATAGCGTGGCCGCTGTGATGCGGCAGGCCAGGGTAGAAGACATCGTCGACCTTTTCGTGCGCCAGCAGGTATTCCGCCAGCGCCTGGGCATTCTGGCTCATCCGTTCAACACGAAGGGGCAGCGTGCGCATCGCGCGGGTCAGGAGCCACGCCTCGAACGGGCCGAGGATCGCGCCCGCCATCTTGCGGTCGGCGCGGATCATGTCCCATGTTTCGGATTTTGCATCACGCGTGGACAGCACGCCCGCCAGCACGTCCGAATGGCCGTTGATGCCCTTCGTGGCGGAATGCATGACGATATCGGCCCCGAAATCGAGGGCGCGTGTCAGGATCGGTGTCGCAGCGGTGGCATCGACGACAAGCAGGCCCCTGGTGGCGGCTTTGACTGCGGCGATGTCGACGGATTTGAGCCACGGGTTTGACGGGGTTTCGATAAAGACGAGATCGGCATTCTGTGCCTGACAGGTGGCGATCATGTCGTCCGCGTCAGCCTCGATCAGCGCGATCTCGCGGCGGGCGCAGAAATCGCGGACCCAGGCGGTCGTGCCCCAGTAGATACCGGATTGCACGATGACCGTTACGCGGTTGGGCAGCGTGCGGAAAGCCGCAGCGATGGCCGCCATGCCGGATGGAAAGAGCAGCGTTTC
>CAZOMZ010000375.1:0-1374 GCA_964581065.1 uncultured Loktanella sp.
TTCGGCAACCTGATCAACCCGATGCTGGCCGAGGGGCAGGTGCATGGCGGTGTGGTGCAGGGGATCGGGCAGGCCCTGAGCGAGCATGTGGTCTTTGACGAGGACGGGCAACTGCTCACGGCAACGTTCATGGACTATGGTATGCCACGGGCAGAAGATGTGCCCATGATCGGTTTTTCGACAGAATGCACACCTTCGCTTTACAACCCGATGGGGATGAAGGGCTGCGGCGAGGCAGGCACGGTTGGCGCGCTGGCCGCGATCAGCAACGCCGTTGTGGACGCGCTCTGGGAGATCGGCGTGCGCGAAGTCGAGATGCCGTTTACGCCACACCGGATCTGGCAGACAATCCAGCAAGTGAAGGATAGCAGTGCCGCTGCGTGACTGGTTCTTCGGCCTCTTCGGCCGCCGACCGCGGACCGAGGATAGCGGTGTTCGCACCAAGGGTCGTGCGACCCATATCATCATTCTGGATGGCACCATGTCCTCGCTTGTGGTTGGGCAGGAAACCAATGCGGGTCTGACATACAAATTGCTGCTCGAGGCGGGGCGGCGGTCCAATCTGACGCTCCACTACGAAGCGGGCATCCAATGGCGCTACTGGCGCAATATGTGGGATGTGATGACGGGCAGGGGCATCAACCGCCAGATCGCTCGCGCCTATGGTGTTCTGGCCAGCCGCTATCGCCCGGGCGACAGGATTGTGTTGATCGGGTATTCGCGCGGGGCCTATGCTGTCCGCTCGCTGGCGGGGGCGGTCGATCTGATTGGCCTTGTGCGCCATGATTGTGCGACCGAGCGCGCGATCCAGCAGGCCTATCGCCACTATCGTGAAGGGGCCGATAGCGCAGCTGCCAAAGAGTTCCGCGATTTCTATTGTCATAAGGATGTGCAGATCGAGGCCGTTGCGGTCTGGGATACGGTCAAGGCGCTGGGCCTGCGCCTGCCGGTGATCTGGCGCTGGTCAGAAGGGCGTCACGGGTTCCACAATGACGCGCTGGGCCCGCATATCCTGAATGGATTTCATGCGCTCGGGATGGATGAAACGCGGACGGCCTATCAGCCGATCATGTGGTCAACGAGGAATGATGCGCCGACCCATGTCGAGCAGGTCTGGTTCCGCGGCAATCATGGTGATGTCGGCGGGCAGGTTTGGGAGTACCCTGCAGCGCGACCTCTGTCGAACATCCCGCTTGTCTGGATGCTAGAGCGGCTGAGTGCCTGTGGTGTGCCGTTGCCCGCAGGTTGGCGCGACCGCTTCCCGCAAGACGTCACCGCGCCGTCAATCGGGAGCTGGCGGGGGTGGGCGAAGATTTTGCTCAATCGTCGCAAGCGCAAGATAGGACGCGACCCGTCCGAGCGGATACACGAGAG
>CAZOMZ010000376.1:0-1328 GCA_964581065.1 uncultured Loktanella sp.
TCGGTGTTGGGACGGAACTTGATCTCTTTGATCTCGATCGTCTTTTGTTTCTTACGGGCCTCAGCTTCTTTCTTCTGAGTCTCGTATTTGAATTTGCCATAGTCCATGATCTTGCAAACCGGCGGGTTTGCGTTGGGCGAAATCTCGACCAGATCGAGGCCGGCTTCTTCGGCCAGAGCCAATCCACGTTCAGGGGACACAACACCGACGTTTTCGCCTTCGGCACCGATCAGCCGGATTTCGGCAGAGCGGATGCGTTCGTTGATACGGGGGCATGTGTCGCGTTGCGGTGGCGCGTTATGGGGTCGACGTCCTATGGTCTTTATCCTTTGTGTTGTTCCGTTCAGGTGATGGGCAAACTAAACTTCTGCACTCATAGCTTCAACCCGCAAAAGCTGGCGTGTTGCAGTGAATTTTCCCCCTTACGTTCTGCTCTTGTTTGTCCTTCACTTATTGTTATCTACGCAACGGGGTCTTAGGGGGCCCAATTGGAAAATTGGAAGGAAATGACCAATGCGCGCAATCGCAATTATCGTGCTTCTGGCCGTGGCGGGCTTCTTTGGGTACCAATACGCTGTTGAGGGCCGCGGTCCGGGTGCTGCAGTTGGCGTCCTGACGGGTGCGACGCAAGAGGCCGAAGCTGCCGCGGCACAAGCCGCCGCCGAAGCTGAAGCTGCCGCACAGGCTGCCGCAGAGGCCGCTGCCGCAGAGGCTGCTGCTGCCGAAGCCGCCGCTGCTGAAGCCGCTGAACAGGCTGCTGCCGAAGCAGAAGCCGCCGCAGCTGAGGCTGCCGCTGCCGCTCAGGAAGCTGCAGAGCAAGCTGCTGCTGAACTCGCTGCTGTTGCCGCCGAGGCCGAAGCTGCCGCACAGGCTGCTGCTGAAGAGGCCGCGGCCGAGGCTGAGGCCGCTGCTGCCGCCGCCGGTGAAGCTGTCGAAGAAGGTGCTGCTGCACTGGAGGAAGCTGTGACGGATGCTGTCGAGGGAACTGCAGAAGCCGCTGACGCAGCGACTGAGACTGTCACCGAAGAGGCATCCACTGGCATTGCCGATCTCATGGCGATGTCGGGCGAACTGTTGTCGCTGGACGGTTTTGACGCCGACAAGGTGACCCAGCTGATCGAGGGTTCCGGCATGAGTGACGCGCAGAAGGCGACACTGACCCGCGCAGTGGATGTGGCCAAGGACAATCCGGCGCTGCTGCAGCCGGTCCTCGAGCGCATCCAGAGCCTGATCGGCAACTAAGCCAGCGCTGAACCAAAAAAGAGGGGCCGCACCTGTGATGGGTGCGGCCATTCTTCTTTGCCGATAGGGCAGATCAGTCGAGGAAG
>CAZOMZ010000377.1:0-1305 GCA_964581065.1 uncultured Loktanella sp.
GTGACAGGCGCTTTGCCTCAGGGTCGAAGAAAGAATAGACCATCGACAGTCCGTCATCGAGGATATCGGTCAGACAGACAGCTCTCAGCCTGCGCCCTTCGGAATATTCAAACAGACGTGACCGGATCGGGGTCTCTTCCACCATGGCGGCGAATTCGAACACATCCATATCGGCCATGCCACCATCAGCGTGCCTGTCATCCAGATAGGTGCGGAACAGATCATACTGCTCTTCGGTCGCCCAAGGCGAGGTTGCGCGTCGGTCCAGATGGGCCGCGCGCCTCTGGACCCGTTTCTGGCTGCGCGTGGCTTTGAATTTGGACACGTCGATGCGCGCCGACATGCAGGCCGCGCATTCCGCACAAGAGGGACGGTAGAGCACATTCTGCGACCGACGGAAGCCCTGCTTTGACAAGGCATCGTTCAATTCCGTCGCATTGTCGCCCTGCAAAGCGGTAAACAATTTGCGCTCCATCCGGTCCGGCAAGTACGGACAGGGCTGCGGGGCAGTTACGTAAAACTGCGGGGCGAGTGGCAGCGTGTGTTTCATGGAGGTTCCGCTTTTGTCAAAGAGAACCTTAACAACGGAATTTTCCTACGCCAAGAGGCTCGCTTGTTCAGGGCAAGCGGCGTTTTGTCATGGTCAGTAGGCGGTGTTGACCGCCTCAGTGCCAAGGAACATGTCCGTCAGACCCTGACCGCGCGGGGTGGCCAGCATCAGGATGATCGAGATCAGCTGCAAAGGGGGCAGGGCCACGCTGATCGAATAACCAAGTGTGTGGGCAAGGGCGAGCCCGCTGCTCAGATCGCGGCCATAGCTGTCTTGCAGGCGGACGCCCATGATCCGCATGCCCCAAGTGGCCGAACCTGCCGCGATGGTCCACCAGCGGTAGAGAAAGCCGATCACCAGCATCATCAACGGAAAGAAGAACACGCCGGTAAAGGCGGTGAAGGGCAGCACAATGGCCGCCAGCATCGCGATCAGGACCATATCAACAATCCAGGCCAGACCGCGCCGCAATGGCACACCGGCATAAAGATGGGCTGGGAAACGGTCGGGGGAAGAGGTGCTGTAATCGGTCATGGATCTGGGTCTCTGGATGCGTGAAGTTTCGGGGGCCGGTGGGGAACCGGCCACCCGTGGCGGCCCTGCTTAGGCTGTTGCAGGACCGGTGTTGTTGTCCCGCATGTCGTCGTCGCGGGTGTCCTCGGCGCGTGTGTCTTTCGCACGGGCGCGGTCGTTCATGAACTGGTCGAACTCGGCCTTGTCCTTGGCCTCGCGCAGACGCTCAAGGAAGGCTTCGA
>CAZOMZ010000378.1:0-1300 GCA_964581065.1 uncultured Loktanella sp.
ACGTGCAGAACATGCTGCAGCGCTACAAGTCGCTTCAGGACATCATCGCGATCCTTGGCATGGACGAACTGTCGGAAGAAGACAAACTGACCGTTGCCCGTGCCCGTAAGATCGAGCGCTTCCTGTCGCAGCCATTCGACGTGGCACAGGTCTTCACCGGTTCGCCAGGTGTTCAGGTGCCTCTGGAAGACACAATCTCGTCCTTCAAGGCTGTTGTGGCCGGCGAATACGACCACCTGCCCGAAGGTGCCTTCTACATGGTTGGCGGCATCGACGAAGTGATCGCCAAAGCCGAGAAAATGGCCGCAGCCGCTGCCTAAGTAACCCTGTAAGGAGCCAACAATGGCAAACCTACAATTCGATCTGGTCTCGCCCGAGCGCCGTCTGGCGTCGGTCGAGGCGACCGAAGTCCAGATCCCGGGTGCAGATGGTGACATGACAGCCATGGCTGATCATGCTCCGACCATCACAACACTGCGTCCGGGTGTGCTGACTGTAGTGCACGGTGGCGGGTCCGACGCTTACGTGGTCTCCGGCGGTTTCGCCGAGATCACCGCCAGCAGCGTGTCTGTTCTGGCAGAGCGTGCACTGCCACAGGCCGAGGTCACGCAGGAGATCTACGACCAGATGGTCGAAGAAGCCAAAGCTGCACTGGGTCGCGCACAAGAGACGTTCAAGAACGAACCCGGTCCGGTCGATGACGCAGCCAAGCTGCTGTCCGATATGGTCGCGATCGGTGGAACGATCGGCCTGTCCGCCAAGGCCTGATCCGACCGACAGATTGGAAAAGCCCCGCAGTTCTGCGGGGCTTTTTCTTTTAAGGCGATGTGTTTTGGCGCAGCGCGCTGATGGTTCCGACGCCGACCAGCCCGGGCGTGCCGTCGACGGTGGTGACCATGTTGCCGTCAATGCTGCTGTTTGTTCCGCGCACGCGCAGCCCTTCGCCATCAAGACCGTAGAGACTGCCCACCAAAGTCCCGTCTACCCCGAAGAGATGCAAACCACTGTCCAGCGTCCCTTCAACGTTCAGCCGCACAGCTGCATTGTCCAGTCCGCCGCTGCTTACTCCTCCGTCTTCTCCGCTGGAGATCTGGATGGTGCCGGCATAGTTCACCGCCTGCTCGACCAGATTTTCATCCAGCGCTACGCCTTGGAAACCTGTTGCAGAGCCTGTGATCGACAGATCTGACAGAAACAATGTCAGCGTTGCGGGTGCAGCAACATTTGCCCCCGCGATGCCTGATGCGACCATCACTTCCATATAGCCGGCATAGGTAAATGTCCCGCTGTCCGGCAGCCC
>CAZOMZ010000379.1:0-1297 GCA_964581065.1 uncultured Loktanella sp.
CATGGACGATCAAGGAAGGCACCTCCGCTCCGCAGGCTGCCGGTGTCATTCATGGTGACTTCGAAAAGGGTTTCATCCGCGCGGAAACCATCGCTTACGAGGACTTTATCGCGCTTGGTGGCGAACAGCCTGCCAAAGAAGCTGGCAAGATGCGGGCAGAAGGGAAGGGCTATATCGTCAAGGATGGCGATGTGATGCACTTCCTGTTCAACACCTGACGCGCGGCTTTCACCGGTCCGACATACTTGTGCCTAAATGGCCCCGCATCCTCTTGTGTGACCCACAAACGGAGGATCATCATGGTTTGGTCACGCGTTTCACTTGCAGCTTTGGCACTGGCAGGACTGGCCGCCTGCCAGACGACCGGCCTGACAGGCCAGTCCTATCCTGACCGCCAGCAAGTCAGCTACCGCAGCGCCGACGGGATCACCGTGCGCAACTATGCCTGCGTCCCGGGTGCCAATGGCGCCCGCGCCCACAACTACGTGGACGGCGAAATCCTGGAAGCCGAGGCGCGTTTCCGTCGCGAAAGCACAGGCGGGATCGGTTCCGGTCTGGGTGTCGCGGCAGAAGTCCGGCAAGAGGTCGCGCGGGTTTCGCGCATTTCTGAGGCCGACTATCGCTGCGCCTACCTTGGCAGTGGCGCTGTCTAATCGCCCTTTAACTGCCGCCTGATCGCTGCCGCTCTCTTGGGTGGCAGGGTCGGGGCGTTGTCGCGCATATCCTGCACCTTGGCCTCGGCCCCTGCGATCAGGTCTGCGATGTGCTGCGCCTCGGGCAGGTTCTTCCAGTATTTCTTGGGCATCTCTGACGTCATTGCCTGCACCTTGAGCCGTGCGGGATTGAAGATGTTGCAGAAATAGGTGCCCCAGAGGTCCTCTGTCGCGTCGTCGGGCAAGTCGGGTTTCGGCTGCCCGGGATGAAAGCTGAGGTTGCCGTCGACAAATTGCGCGGTCACGTCCGGCGTCGCGATCATCCAGTCCATATCGGCGAAACGGCGGGCAAAGAAGGGGGCGGTAGGCTCGACCGTGTGGTGGGTCGGCTCGAACCATGCCGCGAAACTGCGCCGCTCGCCGCCTTGCCGCAGGTCGCGGAAGCGCACAAAGGCTTTCATCTTATGTTTGCAGCGATGCACCGCCTTTTCCATCTGGCGCAGCTTGGCAAGCTCGCGGTCGGCACGGTCGGACATGAGCCCCGGTTGGTGCCGCAGCCGCCAGAGAAAAGCGTAAAGGCGTGCGAACCGCTGCGGGTCACTGTGCCAGACGACCGTATTGGCCAGTTCGACAAAGCTCTGCGG
>CAZOMZ010000380.1:0-1138 GCA_964581065.1 uncultured Loktanella sp.
CTGGGCCCATGCCTATGAAAACGCAGGCGGGCGCTATTACCCCAAACTGCAGATCGCTGTGCCCTTCACCCCTGCCACGGGCCGCCGCTTCCTGACCCGTCCGGGCCACGAAATCACCGGCATCTCTGCGCTGGTGCAGGGCGCGGTCCAGATCGCCGCCGAGAACCAGCTTTCATCCATGCACGCCACCTTCTGCACCGAAGCCGAGGCGATCGCAGGCGCCGAGATGGGCCTCTTGCACCGGATCGGCCAGCAGTATCACTGGGAAAACGACAGCTACGCCGATTTCGACGCTTTCCTCGCCGCGCTTTCCAGCCGGAAACGCAAGACCATGCGCAAGGAGCGCGCGCAGGCCAACGCATTCGGCGGCGAGATCGTCGCCCTGACCGGCGACCAGATCACCCAAGACCATTGGGATGCCTTCTGGGTCTTCTATCAGGACACAGGCGCACGCAAATGGGGGCAACCCTATCTGACACGCAACTTCTTCCACTTCGCCCACCAGACCATGCGCGACGACATGCTGCTGGTGCTGGCAATGCGCGACGGACGGCCTGTCGCAGGGGCGCTGAACTTTATCGGACGCGAGACGCTTTATGGCCGCTACTGGGGCTGCACCGAACATCACCCCTGCCTGCATTTCGAAATCTGCTACTATCGCGCCATCGATTATGCCATCGCCCATGGCATGAAAAAGGTCGAGGCGGGCGCACAGGGCGAACACAAACTCGCCCGCGGGTATCTGCCTGTAGCGACCCATTCGCTGCACTGGTTCGGGGACGCCGGTTTCAAAGACGCCGTCGCGCGCTATCTTGAGGCAGAGCGCGAGGCCGTGGATCACGAGATCGAAGTCCTGACCACCTACGGCCCCTTCCGCAAAGCAAATGTAGAGGAACAGGAATGACCGAGAAACTGACCGAGGCCGAACGCGCTGACCTGATCGCGCAAGGCTGGGAGATGGTCGATGGCCGTGATGCCGTGCACAAGACCTTCGTCTTCAAGAACTTCGTCGAGGCCTTCGGGTTTATGACCCAAGCCGCACTCTGGGCAGAAAAGCTGAACCACCACCCCGAATGGTCGAATGTCTACAAGACGGTCGAAGTGACGCTAACCACGCATGACGTTGACGGGTTAAGCG
>CAZOMZ010000381.1:0-1135 GCA_964581065.1 uncultured Loktanella sp.
ATCGCCGATGCCTATGCCAAAGCAGGCGTGAAAGAGATCGTCGCCCTGCGCGGTGATGCTCCGAAAGGTGCCAGCAACTTCACGGCGCATCCCGAAGGTTTCGCCAACTCGATCGAACTGATCGCGGCACTGGCGGAGACCGGCAAATTCAACATCCGCGTTGGCGCTTACCCCGAAAAGCACCCCGAGGCCGTGGATCAGGCCGCCGATATCGCCTTTCTCAAGCGCAAGATCGATGCAGGCGCGACTGCGGCCATCACCCAGTTCTTCTTTGAGGCTGACACCTTCTTCCGCTTTCGTGATGCCTGCGTGAAGGCGGGCATCGACGCGCCGATCATCCCCGGCATCCTGCCGATCGAAAGCTGGTCGGGCGTGCAGCGTTTTGCCAAACAATGCGGCACCCATATCCCGCAGGTCATCCACGATGCCTTCGGCCACGCCGAAAAGACAGGCACGACCGAGCTTCTGTCGACGGCCATCGCAACCGAGCTTTGCGACGACCTGTTGCAGGGCGGTGTGGACCACCTGCATTTCTACACGCTGAACCGACCCGAGCTGACCCGCGACATCTGCCACGCGCTTGGCGTGACACCGAAACTGCGGTTGCAAAACGTCGCCTAAGACGGCAAGCCTCGGGTGTTCACAGCCCGAGGCCCGCATGTTCACAGCCACTTCTCCAGACCAGATGCCGGATCAGGATACAATCCTGTCCATGTCCGGCCTCGACTTCATGCTGGCGATGAAAGCCGGCAAGATCAGCCGCCCGCCGATCTCGGCGCTCATGGCCTATACGCTGGAAGAGGTCGCAGAGGGCCGCGTGGTCTTTCGCGGCAAGCCGGAATTCCAGCACACCAACCCCGCAGGCGGCGTGCATGGCGGCTGGTACGGGACATTGCTGGACAGTTGCATGTCCTGCGCGGTGATGACCAAAACGCCCAAGGGCTCGGTCTATACAACGCTGGAATACAAGGTGAACCTGACGGGGGCGATTCCGGTGGGTGGCGAGATTCTGGCAACAGGCACCATCGACCATGCCGGTCGGTCAACCGGTGTCGCCCATGGCGAGATCAGGGATGCCGAGACAGGGAAACTTTACGCAACCGGCTCAGCCACTTGTCTGATCATGAAGCTGCGG
>CAZOMZ010000382.1:0-1099 GCA_964581065.1 uncultured Loktanella sp.
GCCATGGCGTCCTCATCGCCCCAGATGAAGGTGTGATAATCCAGCGGGTTCGACAGGGCAACGAGCGGGCCGAGGGTGGCGCGCAGGTCTTTGCGTTGCTGGTCGGTCAGGGGCGGGAAGGTGATGGCCGTGCCATGCGCGGTATCGGCCATCAGGCTGGCCTCGCCGCCCGAGCAGGACATCGAGGCGATGGCGGTCGAGGGCAAGGGACCCACGACATGCAGCAGTTTCAGGGTTTCGAGCAGGGCAGACAGCGACCGCACCCGTCCCACGCCCAGACGTGCCAGCAGCGCGTCCGCGCCTGCATCACTGCCCGCAAGCGAGGCGGTATGCGACACGGCGGCCTTTTGTGCCTGTTCGGACCGCCCGATTTTCAGCGCGACGATGGGTTTGCCGATGCTGTGCGCGTACTGCGCCAGTGCGGTGAAACCGGCGAGGTCGTCGATGCCTTCGATATAGAGGCCAAGCGCGGTCACTTTGGGATCCGACAGGAGCGCCTTGCCCACTTCCGAAAGGCCCGTCTGTGCCTGATTGCCCACCGTCACCACATAGGCAATCGGCAGTCCGCGTTTCTGCATCGTCAGATTGATGGCGACGTTTGACGACTGGGTGATGAGGGCAACGCCGTTCTCGACCCGCTTGCCGCCGTGCTGGTCGGGCCAGAGGGTCACGCCGTCGCGGTAGTTGAGGAAGCCATAGCAGTTGGGGCCGATGATCGGCATGTCCCCTGCGGCGTCGAGCAGCGCGGTCTGCAGGTCGGTGCCGTCAGCGTCTTCGGCCGCGGATTCCTTGAAACCGGAAGCAAAGCAGACAGCTCCGCCCGCGCCCATAGCCGCGAGGTCGCGGATCACATCGACCGTGGCAAAGCGGTTGACGGCGACATAGGCCGCATCAGGGGCATGGGGCAGGTCGGCGAGTGACCGGAAGGGGGTCAGCCCCGCGATCTTGTCTTTGCTCGGATGCACGACCCAGAGGTCTCCGCCAAAGCCGATCTTTTGGCATTGCTTGAGCACGGCCTCGCCCCATGCGCCGCCACCGATGACGACGATCGACTTGGGGCGGAAGAGCCGCCCGAGGCGCTCCATCAGGCGCCCAGTGG
>CAZOMZ010000383.1:0-1020 GCA_964581065.1 uncultured Loktanella sp.
GATATCTACGGCACCCGCTATCCGGCCACGATTGCCGAGGACGCCCCGCTTTGGGACCCCGAGAACGCGCGGATCAAGGCCTGATGCTCACCCAAGCGATGAAAGACCTGATCGCGGCCTTCCCTTTGGGGTTTGTCGCGACAGTCAGGGCGGACGGCGGGCCTGCGGTCTCGCCCAAGGGCACGTTTCTGATCATCGACGATCAAACGCTGGCCTTTGGCGATATCCGCTCGCCCAAGACCCGGGCAAACCTGAGCGCGGACCCGCGTGTCGAAGTGAATTTCATCGATCCCTTCCGCCGCAAGGCTGTGCGGGTGGCGGGGGCGGCGACAATCCATGCGAAAGGCTCGGACCGGTTTGCCGATTTGCACCCCAGATGGCAGGACGCCTTTGGCGACCTTTCGCGCCGGATCGGGGCGCTGGTCGAAATCAAGCTGGAGTCCGCCAGCGAAATCCGGACACCACCCTATGACGACGGCGCGACCGAGGATCAGATGATCGCGCTCTACAAAGACAAGTACGGAAAGATGTTTCCATGACAGATATCATTCTTCTGGATGGCGGCATGGGACAAGAGCTGGTGCATCGTGCCGGTGACCGCCCGACGCCGCTCTGGTCCACGCAGGTGATGTTTGACCACCCCGGACTGGTGGGCGAGGTGCATGCCGATTACCGCCGTGCCGGGGCGACCGTTCACACCACCAACACTTACGCGATCCTGCGGGATCGTTTGGCGGGCACCCCGCTGGAGGATGATTTCGAGGCGCTGCACATGGCCGCCATCCGCGAGGCAGGCGGCCATGGGGTCATTGCGGGGTCTATCGGTCCGCTGCGTGCCTCTTATCGGCCGGACCTGATGCCGCCCCATGACGAGGCTGTCGCCGTCTATCGAGAGGTTGTGGAGACTATTGCGCCTCATGTGGATTTGCTGATTGGCGAAACCGTCGCATCAATCGCCCATGCAGAGGCCCTGATTGCTGCCGCAGCAGATTCAGGCAAACCGCTCTGGATTGCGCTGAC
>CAZOMZ010000384.1:0-1011 GCA_964581065.1 uncultured Loktanella sp.
GCAGACCGCCGAAGTTGTGGCGCTTCATCGCACCGGCAAAACCTTTACCGATGGAGGTGCCGGAGACGTCGACAAACTGACCTTCGAAGTAGTGGTTCGCAGTCAGGGTCTCGCCCACGTTGATCATGTTTTCAGGCGCCACGCGGAATTCGGCAACCTTGCGCTTTGGTTCGACCTTTGCAGCTGCAAAGTGACCACGCATGGCTTTCGATGTGCGCTTGGCTTTGGCATTGCCGGCACCCAGCTGGACAGCGACGTAACCGTCTTTGTCAGCAGTGCGCTGTGCAACAACCTGCAGGTTTTCAAGCGAAAGAACGGTCACAGGGATCTGCTTGCCGTCTTCCATGAACAGCCGGGTCATCCCGACTTTCTTTGCGATAAGTCCGGTACGGAGCATATGATACCCTCCTTATACGGAAATCTGGACGTCAACACCGGCAGCCAGGTCGAGCTTCATCAGCGCGTCCACGGTCTGTGGTGTTGGGTCGATGATGTCGAGAAGACGCTTGTGCGTACGGATCTCGAACTGATCGCGGGATTTCTTGTCGATGTGAGGTCCACGCAGAACGGTGAACTTTTCGATCTTGTTAGGAAGTGGGATTGGCCCACGCACGGAAGCGCCGGTGCGCTTGGCTGTGCTGACGATTTCCTGTGTGCTTGCATCAAGCACCCGGTAATCAAACGCCTTGAGGCGGATACGGATGTTTTGGCTGGCTGCCATGTCATCACCCTTTATCACAGGGTTTAGATCGGAGAGGAGGACCGAGGCTCATCCTAAGCCCTCATCGCGTCTTTTTGCTCCAACGGAAAAGGGCGCGCGAAGGCGCACCCGTTGGATGGGGGGCGTATAGGGGGAGTCGGGGGGTGGCGCAAGAGGTTTCTTGGGGATTCTTGCAGTTGGGGTCCTGGTCCGATTAACCAACCTTAGCCAGTGTTACAGGCATGCACCCAATCGCAAAAGGCCGCCCTTTTCAGAGCGGCCTTTCGTTTGTCTTATCCGGTTATGTCGGG